>JAKJEP010000008.1:0-17595 GCA_022705365.1 Planctomycetota bacterium
GCTATATACTTTATCTCGTTGATGTTGTCTGCTCCAGATAACGGTCTCTTGCCGCATTCAAAAACGGGTCGTACAGCCCGCTGCCATAGTCCGGATAGGTAAACGGCCACGCCTGCCATTTTCCCCTGTGGTAATGCAGCGTCGCCTCTGCATACATCGACTGGCCGATATAAATTCGATGAGAATAATTTTTGGTCGTCGCCAGCACTAATTTGCTGGCATCTATATACCCCGGATCCAGGTTAATCGGCCGGCTCACTGCCAGCTTCCGGCCTTCCGGATGGGCCGCCAGGGTCTCTTCCAGATCGTTGCTGCGATGCTTGATCCCCGCCAGCTCGCCCGGATCGATCCGCTGCTCGAAGCTGACAAACTTACGCAGCAGGGATTTGCCCATTTCTTTGTCGTAGTAATCCGTCTGATCAAAAACCAGCACCGCGCTGCGAACATCAATCCCCCCCCACCATCCCTGCATCGCCTCCTCCGCCAGAGCGAACAGTTCCTCCCGCTGACTCAGCATCCCCACAATCAATTTCACCGCCGCCGGCTGCCTGATCTGCCCCATACCCTATCCGTTAATCTCCGCATAAAGTTGTCCGATTAATTCTTTCACCCGTGCCACCGCCTCATCGATCGTCGCGGTCTCGCTGTTCTCATGCCGCCGCAGCTTGATCTCCACCTTCCCTTCCGTCACCCCGCGCTTGCCCACCGTAATCCGAATCGGAATTCCGATTAAATCCGCATCCTTGAATTTCACCCCACCCCGCAGCCGCCGGTCGTCAAACAGCACATCCATATTCTGCCGGCATAACTCCTGATAAATTGCTTCCGCCGTCCGCGCCACCTCTTCATCATCCTGATTCACCGATGTCACCAGCACCTCAAACGGGGCGATGCTGATCGGCCAGATAATTCCGTCGTTATCGTTGCGAATTTCAATCGCCGAAGCCATGATCCGGTTAATCCCGATCCCATAACAGCCCATCAGGCACACCTGCTCGGCGCCGCTTTCATCCAGAAATTTCGCTCCCAGCTTACTGCTGTATTTCGTACCCAGCTTGAACACCTGACCCACCTCGATCCCGTGCTTGAACACCAGCTTTTTCCCCTGATGCCGGTCTCCTTCCACCGCGTTACGAATATCCAGCACCCGCACCTTCTGGCCCTCCAGCGGGAAATCCCGTCCCGGCACCACGTTTTTCACATGATAGTCCGTTTTATTCGCACCTGCGATCCCCACCGCCATCGCCGCCACGGCATGATCGATCAACAAATGCGAAACCTTTTCCGCCATACCCATCGGTCCGGCAAAACCCACCGCCGCCCCGGAAATCCTGCGAATCGTCGCTTCATCCGCCAGTTCCGCCGCCTTGCCGCCCAGCGCCTGCGTCAGCTTCTCCGGATTCAGCTCATGATCCCCGCGGAGCACTGCTACCACCACGTTCTCCCCCTGCGAAAATATCAGCGTCTTAATCATCTGCTCCGGCCGGCTCTGCAAAAATTCACAGACCGCCTCGATACTTCCCAGATGCGGCGTATGAATCTCCTCCATCGGCGGAACATGAGCCACTGACGGCTGCTTGGGCAGCGGATCCACGCCCGCCTTCTCAATATTCGCCGCGTAGGTCCCATCCTCCGTATGCACGATAATATCCTCGCCTGAATCACACGGCACCGTAAACTGATGCGAACCCGAGCCGCCCATCTCGCCCGATTCCGCCTCCACAATCACATAATCCAGGCCGCACCGCTTGAAGATCCGGCAATAGGCATCATACATCTGCCGGTACGATACCTCCAGACTGGCCGGGTCGGCGTTGAAGCTGTAGGCATCCTTCATGATAAACTCGCGCGACCGCAATACTCCAAAGCGGGGGCGGAATTCATCCCGGAATTTGAAGCTGATCTGATACAGATTCACCGGCAGTTGCTTGTACGAATTGATTTCTCCCGCCGCTACATACGTTACTACCTCTTCGGCTGTCGGGGCCAGCACATTCATCCGCCCATGGCGGTCCTTGAACCGGCACATCGTCTCACCATAGGCCACATCCCGTCCCGTTTGCTGCCATAATTCCATCGGCTGGACCGACGGCATTAAAATTTCCTGTGCTCCCGCTGCATTCATCTCCTCACGTACGATCCCCATAATCTTCAGCAGCGTCCGCCACCCCAGCGGCAGATAGGTATATGTCCCGCTGGATAGTTTCCGCATCAGACCGGCGCGGATCATCAGTTGATGGCTGGGGACTTCCGCATCGGCGGGCACTTCTTTCACCGTGGGGATCAGCAAATTGCTCCATTTCATAAACACTTATCCTTCAACAAATTATAAATTTAATTTTCCAGCTTTCCCTGGAGTCTTCGAAATATAAAATAATTATTATACCGAATTTATCTTTTATGCCAATTGTTATAATTGCTATTTTTATTGCGCTTCATATTTTCGTAATATCCCCTATATTCCGCATTTAGCATCCATAAATTTTAAAAAAAACTTGGGCCGCACCCAGAGCAATGTATAAATATTTGACTTTACATGTCAAAAAATTGTATGATTGAATAGAAGCGTTAATTCCTTTCGCGGCGCTTCCGCCGACAGATTGCCTCCTTATGTCTGTCGGCTTTATTTTTCAGCTTGCTTCCTAGTTTGGCAGTACCAAATTCTATAGCTCTATGCTATAAAGTACTCTTTTTGATGATATCATTTTCATGTTGGAGCAGCCATTTCTTCCATTTCAATCCTGTTCCGGCTGAATACCCCCCCAGGCTGCCGTCAGAACGAATCACTCGATGACAGGGGATCAAAATAGGTACCCGATTGCGGGCCATAACCCCGCCGACCGCCCGGGCGGCGGAAGGATAGCCCGCTTGCCGGGCCAGTTCCTGGTAGGACCAGGTTTTGCCAGTCGGTATTTTTGTGCAGCATCGCAGCACCTGTTGATCAAAATCGCCGGCCCAGCTCACATCGATCCGGCAGTTAAATTTTACCTGCTTACCCTTAAAATAATCTATAAGAGCCTGTTGGAGAGAGGGTAAAAAAGCATTGTTTTTTCGATAGCCGGCAAGAAAAGTTTCCCCCTTTTCCCGGCTGATCGCTCCCAGAAAGATATGTTCCACTACCCCGTTCCGGCCCGCCAGCCACACCGGGCCAAGAACCGTTGACAACCGAACGTACTGACCCTTCTCAAGCGAATTTTGGGCTTTATCGACAAAAATAACCGGCATAAACCCTCTTTGCTGACTATTCCAAGCTGGCAGTTTTGGTTTAGGGACCACTGATAATCCTTTATGGCAATCATTGTCAGACACAAGTCGATTCTCCATATAATACATACAGAATTTTCCAATCAGGACCAGTCAAAAATTAGAATAGTAAAATTTGGCATTCTTTGAATAATACGGCTCTCTTGCTTGTCTTTCATCGCTCGTTTTTCCGCCGGTACGCTAAAAATTCAGGAGAACCGAGGGTTTTACAATCGCCAGATATATGGAGCGTCATATATTCAAATCTTCCTGGCGGAGTTTCATACCTATCCTGGTACCGAGCAAATTCCACCGGGGTAAAGAAAATTTGAATATTTATTTGTAAAATGAATACTCATTCAGTACAATTTTCTTTAATTTACTGAAAAAATGCAGTACATGAAGAATTTTTTACTGCTGAAAAGCATGATTATGTTACACAAACGAACTGATTTTATCAGATACCTGGCTGCACTGAGTCCATGGAAAAATTTGCTGCCGCCCTTTTTAAAAGGTTTTCCCGCATGACCGGAAGCTGATTTTTCATGTACCCAAGGTATTTAACTTCATCCTTATTATTGGAGATTCCTAATGCGATTTTGTGAAAAACATAGAGTTAGACTGATTCTGACCGGGACCGTTTTGCTGGCAGGCCTGTGGCTGGGCGGTTGCAACCGTAAGCAGCAAGCGGCACCGCCGCCTGCGGCAGCGGAAGTGGCGGTGGTCACGGTCCAGCCGCAAAAAGTGGAGTTGACCACCCCCCTACCGGGCCGTACCGCGGCCCAGCTCTTCGCGGAAATCCGGCCCCAGGTAAACGGCCTGATTCAAAAACGCCTGTTTACGGAAGGCACGGAGGTGAAGGCCGGTGATGTGCTGTACCTGATTGATCCGGCCCCCTATCAGGCGGCCTATGATCATGCGGTGGCGAATCGGGAAGCTGCACGAAAGATGCTGGAACGCGCGCGGGCGGCACAGGCGGCCAGTGCGGCAGGGGTTACGCGGCAGGAGGCCACTTTATCTTTGGCTAAAATCAACCGGCAGCGGATGGAGGATCTGTTTAAGGATCGGGCCGTATCGGCCAGCGATCTGGATAAGGCAGTGACGGATGTGGAGGTGGCGGAAGCCACACTGCGTGCCGCCCAGGCCCAGGTCAACAGTGATGCCGCGGCGATGGCGGAGGCGGAGGCCCTGATCAAACAGGCGGAAGCGGCAATCGAGACGGCCCGGATCAATCTGGCGTACACCCAGATAACCGCCCCGATCTCCGGCCGCATCGGCAGGTCCAACGTGACAGAAGGAGCCATCGTGACTGCCTATCAGGCAGTATTGGCGACCATTACTTCGCTCGATCCGATTTACGTGGATGTGAAACAATCGACCACGGAATTGAACCGACTGCGGCGCAGTCTGGAAAGCGGGAATCTCCGCCGGAATGGAACCAACGAAAACCAGGTCAAGATCTTTATGGGAGACGGCACCGAGTATTCCACAGCCGGAATACTTCAGTTTCAGGATGTTACGGTGGATCCATCGACCGGATCTGTAGTTCTGCGGATTATGGTTCCCAATCCGAACGGGGTTTTGCTGCCGGGTATGTTTGTTCGGGCGATAATTACCGAAGGAACCAGTGAGCAAGCCATCCTGGTCACTCAGCAGGGCATCCTCCGTACCCCGAAAGGGGATCCCTACGCCCTGATTGTGGATGGGGAAAACAAGGTTCAACAAAGAATGCTCACTATCCAGCGAGCCATAGGCAACCAATGGCTGGTTTCGTCAGGATTGAATCCCGGCGACAGGGTGATTGTCGAGGGAACGCAAAAAATAAGGCCCGGCGCTGTAGTCCAGGCGTTTCCATTCGAGTCTGGCCGTCAAGAGAATACCCCGGAGAAGGTCGCACCGCCTTCCGCCGCTACGAACGAATTGGAGAAATGATATGTTATCGAAATTTTTTCTGGATCGTCCGGTTTTCGCCTGGGTGGTCGCCATTTGCATCATGCTGCTGGGCGGTCTGGCCATCTACAACCTGCCGATTTCCCAGTATCCGCCCATTGCTCCGCCGGCCATTGCCATCAGTTCCTTCTATCCTGGGGCTTCGGCACAAACGGTGGAAAACAGCGTGACCCAGATCATCGAACAAAAGATGACGGGTTTTGATGATATGCTGTACCTGTCCGCCACCAGTGATTCCTCCGGTTCTTCCCGTCTGGAACTGACTTTTGCCCCGGGTACCGACCCGGACCTGGCGTGGGCCAAGGTCCAGAACAAGCTGCAGTTGGCCCTGACGAGTCTGCCGGAGGTGGTCCAGCGTACCGGAGTCCAGGTGAGCAAGTCCACGCGGAACTATTTGATTATGGTAGGGCTGGTCTCCGAAGACGACAGTATGACCGGCAATGATCTGCGCGACTATGCCAAGTCCAATCTCGAAAAAGTTCTGTCGCGCGTGCCTGGCGTGGGGGAAGTAGAGATTTTTGGTTCTCAATATGCCATGCGGATCTGGTTCGATCCCGACAAACTGACCAATTATCACCTGACCGTAGCCGATGTGATCAGCGCCCTGCGAGCCTACAATGTCGAGGTATCCGCCGGCCAGTTCGGCGGAGTACCCGCGGTGGAAGGCCAGCGGCTGAACGCTTCGATTATTGTACAAAACCTGCTGCAAACCCCGGATCAGTTCGCCGCCATCCCCCTGCGTACCAATCCGGACGGTGCTATCATACGTATTCAGGATATCGGGCGGACCGAACTGGGGACCGAGTCCTATGATATCGAGGGACATTACAACGGCAAACCGGCGGCCATGCTGGCGATCCGGCAAACCCCCGGCGCCAATGCGCTGAAAACCGCCGATGCCATCAAAAGCAAAATGGAAGAAATGAGCCGCTATTTCCCGGCGGGGACCAAGGTTGTCTATCCTTACGATACGACCCCCTTCGTCAGGGCCGCCATTCTGGAAGCCGTGAAGTCTCTTTTCCAAGCTATTGCGCTGGTCTTTCTGGTTATGTGGCTGTTTATGGGAAATATCCGTGCCACCCTCATTCCCACGATCTCGGTGCCGGTGGTAATTCTGGGCACCTGTGCCGCCCTGGGGGCCTTTGGGTATTCCATCAACATGCTGACGATGTTCGCCATGGTGATTTCCATCGGGCTGCTGGTGGACGATACGATCGTCGTAGTGGAAAATGTGGAACGGCTCATGAGCGATGAAGGGATTTCGCCGCGGGAAGCCACCGCCCGGTCCATGGAGCAGGTCACCAGCGCCCTGATCGGATTTTGCCTGGTTTTGGCAGCCTTGTTTGGTCCAATGGCATTCTTCGCCGGTTCTACCGGGATTATTTACCGCCAGTTTTCCGTAACCATCGTCACCTCCATGTTTCTGTCCGTCCTGGTGGCCCTGATTCTGACGCCGGTGCTGTGTGCCTCCATCCTCAAACCGGTTGTCAAGGGCCACGAAGCAGCGGAAGGGGCCGTTTGGTTCCTGCGTCCATTCTTCCTCTGGTTCGACCGGGGTTTTTACCGGTTTCGGAATGGTATTGTAAAATTGGTCGGCTATTCGCTGGCCCGGAAACTCCGTTTTGTAGCCGTATATATCCTGATTGTCGCCGGCCTGGGATTCATCTTTCATCGCATGCCGACCAGCTACCTCCCGGACGAGGATCAGGGAATCCTCTTTGCTCAGATCCTCATGCCCACCGGATCTACCCTGGAGCAAACCCAGGTAATCGCGGACGAAGTCCAGCATTATTTTCTGGAAAATGAAAAAGAGGCGGTAGAATCCTGCATGACGATTGCCGGGGTAAACTTTTCCGGTCAGGGGCAGAATAACGCCATGGTTTTTGTCAAGCTAAAGGATTGGGGGCTGCGCGGCCGTCCGGATTTGCGGATCAAGGCCGTCGCCGGCCGGGCTACGGCCAAATTTTCTACCATTCATAGTGCCATGGTATTTGCCTTTGCCCCCCCCTCCGTCATCGAGCTGGGACACGCCACCGGATTTGATTTCCAGTTGCTGGACCGGGGTGGCTCGGGCCATGATGCCCTGACGAACGCCCGCAATCAGTTACTGGGCATGGCGGCTCAGGATCCAAGAGTAACCAAAGTCCGGCCCAACGGTATGGAAGATGTACCCGAATACCGGATTGATGTGGACTGGGAAAAGGCCGGTGCCCAAAGCCTGCCCATCACCGCCATTCATAATACCATATCCGCGGCATTCGGCAGTGCGTATGTAAATGACTTCATCCAGGGCGGCCGCGTCAAACGGGTCTATATCCAGGCGGATGCCCCCTACCGCATGCTGCCCGAGGACCTGGAAAAACTGTATATCCGCAACCAGGCCGGCCAGATGGTTCCATTTACCTCGTTTGCGTCCAGCCACTGGACCAGCGGTTCTCCGCGTCTGGAACGCTATAACGGCTTTCCATCCATGAATATCCAGGGGGAGCCGACCCCGGGCCGGAGTTCCGGCGAAGCCATGCAGGCCATGGAAGACATCACAGCCAAACTGCCGCAGGGCGTCGGATTCGACTGGACCGGCCTTTCCTATCAGGAACGGCAGGCGGCCGCTCAAACCGGCCTTCTCTATACATTTTCCATTCTGATTGTCTTCCTGTTCCTGGCGGCCCTCTATGGTAAATGGGATGTACCCATCGCGGTGCTGCTGATCCTGCCGATCGGCGTTATCGGCGGCTTTGCTGCCAGCTACTGGCGCGGCTTGCCCAGTGATGTCTATTTTCAGATTGGTCTGCTGAACACCCTGGGCCTGGCCACCAAGAACGCCATCCTGATCGTGCAGTTCGCCATGAACGGGGTTGCGCAGGGGATGGGCCTGATCGAGGCCTCTCTTCAGGCAGTAAAATTGCGGTTACGTCCGATTCTAATGACCTCCACCACGACCGGGATCTCGGTACTGCCAATGGCTTTTAGTACTGGTGCCGGAGCTGGTGCCATGAACGCCATCGGTACGGTAGTGCTGGGGGGGATGATTACCGGTACCATTCTGGTGGTCTTATTTTCCCCGTTATTTTACGTACTGGTGGAGAAAATCTTTGGCAAATGGAAAAAGGCAAACAGCAGATGAACAAAAAACACTTTAGAAAACAACCTATAAATAGATTATGGTTTTTCTTGTTACTGGGAATCGTCCTGCTGCCGGGCGGGTGCACGCTAGCCCCAAAATACACCAGACCGGAAGCCCCCGTTCCGGCCGGCTGGCCGTCGGGTACGGCCTATCAGGAACCCAACACCGCAACCGGTGCCCCGGCCGCGGCGGAAATTGCCTGGCAGGAATTTTTTACGGACCCGCGGCTGCAGCAGATTATTGAAACCGCCCTGAACAACAACCGCGATTTGCGGTTGGCGGCTTTGAATGTGGAACGGACCCGGGCACTCTACGGCATTCAACGAGCCGAATTACTGCCCACGGTCGATGCCATCGGCAGCGGCAGCCGACAGCGGGTTCCCGCGGATCTTTCCAGTTCCGGAAGGCGGCAGATTACCGAACGATACGATGCCAATCTGGGCATGGCATCCTGGGAAATTGACTTTTTCGGACGTCTGCGCAGCCTGAAAGATCGTGCCCTGGAGGAATTTCTGGCTTCCCAGCAGGCTCGCAACAGTGCCCAGATCCTGCTGGTATCCTCGGTTGTCAATACCTATCTGACTCTGGCGGCCGACCGGGAAAACCTTACCCTGGCCGAAACCACGGTCAAAACCCAGCAGGACGCCTATAATCTGGTAAAACACCGCTTCGACCGGGGCCTGGTGCCGGAACTGGATATCTTTCAGGCCCAAACCCAGGTGGATACCGCCCGCCGGAATGTCGCCCTCTATACGCAGTTGGTGGCCCAAGATATCAATGCCCTGAACCTGCTGGCGGGTTCTCCGATTCCGGCTGAACTGCTACCTTCGGATCTGGCCAATGTCTCGGCTCTCCGGGAAATCAGTGCCGGCCTTTCCTCCGAGGTGCTGCTGAACCGCCCGGATGTGCTGCGGGCTGAAAACTTGCTCAAGGCCGCCCATGCAGACATCGGCGCCGCCCGCGCCGCTTTCTTCCCCCGCATCTCCCTGACGGCTGCCGTCGGCACCGCCAGCAAAGACCTCTCCGGCCTCTTTGAATCCGGCTCCGGTACCTGGAGTTATTCCCCCCAGATCGTTATGCCGATCTTTGATGCCCGCACCTGGTTTGCCCTCCGAGCCACCAAAGTACAACGGGAAATAGCTGTCACGGAATACGAACTGGCCATTCAAACGGCCTTCCGCGAGGTGGCGGATGTCCTAGCGATTCGCGGTACGGTGGAAAATGAGGTTGCGGCTCAGCAATCACTGGTTCACGCCGTCTCGGAAACCTATCGTTTATCCAACGCCCGCTACGACAAGGGCGTAGACAGCTACCTCAATGTGCTGGTGGCTCAGCGTTCCCTGTATGCCGCCCAGCAGGAACTGGTTTATCTGCAATTGGCGAAACTAACCAATCAGGTCAGACTCTATGCCGTCCTGGGCGGCGGCGGCGACCCCTTGCCCGAAACAACAGAACCCTGACCGCCCGTGAACAAGCCCGCAACCGCCTTGTATCGCAGGTAACAAAATTGCAGCAGTATTCCCCTGAAATGGTTTGACGCCGCAACCGGGCCGCCCTATAATAACTGCCATATTCTTCGACAAGGTTATCGAGAAATCACGGTATATGACCGATCCAATTGGATTGTGATTACCTTTTTGTTTTATTTGTACATGCTATGAATTGTAGTTTGTTCGTTCACTCATTGCTATTGACCGCATCTCCCTCCGCAGCAGAGGCCGATTCGGGGCATGATGTGGTCATGGCCATCCAGATTGCCATCGTCGCCGCCTCCATCCTGGCTGTCGTACTCCATCGTATCAAGCAGCCTTCGCTGGTAGCGTATATCGCGGCAGGCCTGCTGCTGGGCTTCCTGACCCGGCCGCTGATGGGGGAAGCTTCCAAAAGCCTGGAGCACATCTCCAGCCTGGGATTAATCCTGCTGCTCTTTGTCATCGGACTGGAACTGGACCTCAAAAAAGTGCTCGGACTGGGCAAGGCCCCCGCGGCGGCTATCTTTTTACAGGGTCCCTTCACCATCGGTTTCGTGTGGCTGCTCCAGATTATCCTCCGCTGTCTGGATATCCACCTGCCCGGCCTGGCCTCCCGGCCGCAGGGCCAAATCATCTTCGCCGCCGCCGCCGCCCTGAGCAGCACCGCCGTCGTGGTCCGTCTGCTCGGTGATAAATTCGACCTTACCAGCCAGGCCGGCCGCATCACCGTCCTCACCCTCATCGCCCAGGACATCTGGGCCGTGACGGTACTATCCTATATTTCTTCCCAGTCCGGCAGTCATGGCGGCAGCGGCCCGCTGTCGATTGTGCTCTCGATAGCCGGCGGGGTGGCAGTAACCCTCATTATGAGCTGGGTAGCCCGGCATTTGCTAGCCCGCATCATGAAATTTGTGGCCACCGCCCCGGACCTGATGGCCATGTCAGCCCTGGCCTGGTGCTTCCTGGGCAGTGCCGCCTTCGGATTTACCGGCCTCTCAGCCGAGATGGGCGCCCTGATCGCCGGTCTGACCATCGCCAGCCTCCCCCAAGCCGGGGAAGTCCTCTCGAAAGTCACTAACCTCCGTGATTTTTTTATGGCCTTGTTTTTTGTCACCCTGGGCATGACACTCCCGCCCCCCTCTTTCACTGCCATTCTGGGCGCCTGCCTGCTGACTGCACTGGTGTTTCTCACCCGGTTTCTGCTCTTTGCTCCTACCCTGATGGCAGCCCGCATGGGAAATATTGTCTCGCTGACCGCTGCCCTGAACCTGTCCCAGCTTTCCGAATTTTCGCTGCTGCTGCTGCCGGTGGGCCTGGCTGCCGGCGCTATCACTCAGGAAGAAGCCTCGGTCATTTCCTATGCCCTGATGCTCTCCCTGGTCCTCACGCCATTTGCCATTCGTTTCAACTATGCAGCGGCCCGTAACCTGGCCCGGCTGATCCGACTGAAAACCGCCGCGCCCCGGCCCGATTCTGCCGCTCCGGCCGCTGACGACCGGCACTGGTCCGCGGAAATCTACCTGCTGGGTTATTATCTCAATGCCGAGGCCCTCGTCCGGCGTATCAAAGAAAAACGGCCCGATCTGCTGCCCCGCATGATGGTCATTGACTATAATTTGCGTAACCACGACCGGATCCGCAGCCACGGACTCCGCGTCATGTACGGCGACATCTGTAACGTGGAAACACTCCGCCATGCCGGCCTTGAGCAGGCCAAGGTCGTAGTCTGTACCATCGCCAATACCTTTCTGCGGGGAACGTCCAACGAGCGATTGATCGACTCGGTTCGTTCGCTGGCCCCCCGTGCGAAAATCATAACCACTTCGGTCCAGGTGGAGGAAATAGCCGAACAAACTTCCCGCGGCGCCTTCGCCAGCATCTGCGGTCCTGATCAGACCACCCAGGCTTACCTTGACGCCATTGACAAAGCCCTGCCGCATTAAAAACCATATAAGTCGAGGACAAATAGCAACCAGAACGAAGAGGGCGGGTAAAAAGACTGTTGAAAATCGAAAGCCTGCGAAATTTGCGGGCTAGATGATGTTAGAGCATCATTTGTGCCAAAAAGAAAAAAATCAACAGACCGGTTATCGCAAATATAGCAATCGCCAGCCCTTTACGCTGATCCAGACATAATCCAAGAATACACATAAGGAAGGAGGTCAAAACGCTCAGCGATACAACGCACCCTACAAGGGCGCCGATGGGATTTCCTCAGCCAGGTTGATAAACTGTTATAAAGACAATGCTGCCAAACGCTAGCAGCAATAAACACAATGCTATTTTTCCAAACCGCATAAAATTTCCTTTCCACCTGAAATCTAATTCCACTTTTTACATATCGGCGGATTACGGAATTCCTCTAAATTCTATATTCTATACCTTACAGAAACCACAGATTCTCCCCCTGTTTTTGTTGACGGAACCGCCAAAAGCCGATATGGACAACCAAAAACGGCTCTGGCTCATCAATAACAAGGGGTTGAAGAGCTTTTGAGGCTGGCGTCTTTTTGATAAAAATATTTGCAATACCTTCTTGACTGGTATAACATCTTATCATAATAGGAATTAACGATGGTTTCTTGTATATCGAAACAGTTGAGACAGAAACGTTTCTAATGGAATGAAAGGGCCGAACATGAGCAAAGGTAAAGGTAAAATTGGAAAGATCATTTCGTTTTTCGTGATTTTAATCATCCTTTTACTGGTCGCAGCGGTGTTTTTTGCTGATCATTTGACCAAAGTGGGCGTTGAAACCACAGCAACCCAGGCGATCGGAACCCAAACCACCCTGAATAAAGCGGACTTGTCCTTTATGGGCGGCTCGCTGACGCTGGAGGAATTACAGATAGCCAACCCGCCCGGCTACGAAACAAAAAATTTTCTCGATATGACCCGCTGCTTCACGAATGTAAACATTCCTTCCCTTCTGTCGGATACGATAACGGTTGAAACCATCAAGCTGGAGGGGCTGACGCTGATGGTGGAACAGAAGGGTTTGAGCAGCAATCTGAAAGAAATTTTGGACAATATCCAGAAAAAAAACTCCACCCCAGCCGAAAAACCCGAACCGGAAAAAACCGGCGGCAAAAAACTGCTGGTGAAAAGGATTGAGATTACCGATGCCTGTGCCCGGGTAAAACTGCTTCCCATTCCCGGCAAAGACACCGGGCTGGTAGATATCAAACTGGCTCCCATCGTGCTGGAAGATATCTCGAACGATCGCAATCAGGCGGAAATGGCCGTTACCGTAGTGCAAAAGGTGTTACTAGCCTTGGCCGGAGCGGTGGTGGAACAGGGCGGCAATGTGCTGCCTGCCGATCTGCAGAATGCCTTAAATGGCTCCATCAAAGGCGTCCAGCAACTCATCGGCGGTACAGCCGGTGCCATGGTAGAGGAGGCGGGGAAAGTACTGGGCGAAGGGCAAAAAACCATCGAAAAAACCGGTGAAGAGCTAAAGAAGGCTCTGGAATTACCGGGTAATCTGCTAAAACCCAAGGAAAAGAAGGAAGATGAATCCAAATAGTTATTTGGCAATAGGTTATAGAATATTATTGACCGGAAAACCTTAATCTAGTACAGTATTTTATTCCATAAACCAAATGGCTATGTACTTTTAGCCGATTGGAATAGTGGCCAGCCAGCGTAGCTCAGTGGTAGAGCTCCCGCCTTGTAAGCGGGGGGTCGTCGGTCCGAATCCGACCGCTGGCTTTTTTTATATCAGACTGGGAAGTTCAAGGTTGGTGTGGGGATAGCTCGGACCAGGCAGCAATGGCGCCGGCAGCATAATTTTCCAACTCGGCATAATTGCCCTGCCAGGTAGTGTACATCAGTCCGCGTACGCCGGGTACTCCGATAGCCGCCTGCACTTCGGCAGCCGCGGCAGAGCGGCCGTCACCAGAGTCATAATAGCCGGCAATGATCTGGGGATTACCCCGTTCGGCAAAAAAACCAAGAGATTGGCGCAGGTTGCCCAGATTCCAGTTGACTATAGTCACATCCGCCGAAACGCCTTTCCAAGACTCGGCAAGGGTACTCTCCCAGAGGTAATATTTGTCCACAGCGTTGTGATGCGGGTCAAACATGTCGCTCCAGGTATAAAGCGAAGCGATCGGGTCCTGCTGCCGCACGATTTGGTAACAGGCCTGGAAATGATTGGCCAGGAGTTGACCGCCGGTTAAACCGGCAGCCTTGGCTCCACAGGAACTGCCCCCCTGCCGCAGTTCATCGAATCCGCCCAGCATATAGGGCGTACCGTCCGGAAAGAATTTACGCAGTTCCATCATGGTTCGTCTATAATACTCCAAGACCGCCGGTTCGGTAAGGGAGGTCCCATATTGTTCGTCGTACACCGGCTGGACAGCGTCATAATCAATCTGAACCGCCTGGCCGGGTTTCAGCCGGCTCCCGGCCGGCAACGATACGGTCAGTGGGATTCGGTAGATGCGATAGGTTTTTCCTGTCTGTTTGGTGTAGGGTTCGCGAATCGGATTAAAATCCTTGCCTTCGGTATATGTGGTAGTACCGTTGTACACCTTTACCGATGAACCACTATTTCGGATAACGTTGTGCAAGGCGATCTCTTCCACGCATATATCGTCGAACCACAATTCCCCCGTCGTGGGACCCCAGGAACCCAGCCGCAACTGCACCTGAGTACTGCCGGCAGAGTTGAATACATACTCTTTCTGCTGCCAGCCACCCTCCTTGCTGTCATAGGCCAGTGCAGGATTGCCTTCATGAAATTCCCGGTGCCGCCCGACCGATACATCGTAGATCTTTACCAGCAGATCGCCGCTGAAATTCTGTTCCCGGACCCAGTAGCACACGTGATACTGCCGATGGGGCAGGATGTTCAGGGTCTGGATGCCGAATCCGCGCCGATCCCCAGCGGATATTTTAAGCGAGGCCGAATCGGTGCGTCCCGTGGAGGTGTCGATGGAAGCCCGTCCCTCATCCAGTTCCCAGCCCGCGGAGCCATCGGCGAAACTGGTATTGGTCAGGGCGGGATTCTGAGGTTTGAATATCAGGGATTTTCCATCAGGGGCCACCGTAAAGTTTGCACCCTTGACCTGCTGACCCTCCAGCAGATTTTCATCCACCCGATTGGCCAGCCAATCCGCCCGTCCCACTTCAAAGATCAAGGGCACAATCCGAATGCCCTTGCCGGTACCGTAGGCAATGACTTCCCGGATATGCTTGTAGTAACTCCATTCGGGATCCCAGATATCGTTGATCGTCTTATCCCCATCATACGCCAGCTTGGTATCCGCCAGCATCATATACTGATACCCCACGCCGGGCGCCGCGGCCCGATCCATCAGTGCCTTGGCGGCATCTACATTAGCGCGAACCGCCAGATTGGTCTGGTTGTAGAACCAAAGCTCCGGCTTCGTTTCCGCCGATGCCGTCGGCACTAACCACAGCATGAGCAACACCATCATCCTTGTTGCTTTATTACGAACCATCCGCTTTGTATTCCTGCTTTTTAATCAGTATGAACCAAGCCACTGGGTAGCAAACAGCACAAAATCATCCAGGTCCACAACACAGTCCGTATTGATATCACCGGGCAGATACTCAAAACCCGGACCGCCGCAAAAGGCGGTTGTAGATATGACGGCATCAAACTGTACCAGATGGTATCCTTCATAGCTTTGTCCCGGTACGATAACGGTACCAACACAAAAATCGACCGTATCCCCGGCGTCTAATACCAGCAAATCGGAAAAGAGGGAGGAACTATCCGGCTCGGAATAATAACCGATAATTTGATCCGAATGAACCAGAGCCCGGTTTACCAGGACATAGACATGGGTGGGATTCCCGTTGACCGTACCGCTCCAGAAGCGGGCATCCACCTGATATTCACTGGCGGCTGGCGCGGTAAACCGGGCGGTGGGGCGCCAGGTGCCATACAATTCTGAGGCCGGCACCATAAGCGAGGTCTGGCCCGGCTCCCAATACATGCCGTTCGGCCAGGTGGGCTGAGACAAAGGATTTGATTCATCTATATTTTTTTGACAACTACCGTACGTATCCCGATCGCCGTTCAAGGCCCAGGGATCCAGAGTTGAAATTGGAACGGTACTGTTATAAAGGATGAAACTGGCGGAGGAAAAATCCGAACCATCATACAAACCGTAGGTCCACACGCCGTTGGGATTGCCCTGATAAACGGAGAATTCCGCGGCATAATCCCAAACCACAGGTTCCGTCGGTATATTCTCTTCCAGCCAATGCGAGCTGAAATTGGTAAAGTCTTCCAGATTCACCGCACAGTCGCCGTTTAAGTCCAGCTCATCCGGGATAAAATTGGACCGGCCGGGAGTGGGACAGGTCAAAAACTGCCAGTCCGGGCCACCATCGAACGTTCTGCCATAGGAGATATCCATAGTCTGCAAACCGAAAATCTTCGAGTCGATCACGGTTATACCATCGGTATCATACAAACCGATCTGTTCCCCCTCGATGCCCAGTTTAAAACTGGTATGGTTAGGGCCCTGAGTACCGTCATCATCGATCCAGAAAACCAGGCGGCCGCCGGAATCGATACTCAGTCCGGCGGGAATCCGCCATTTGGCCGGATCGGCCAGATTGTCGGTCAGATACATACCGGACAGATCCACCGTAAACGGAGAAGGATTATACAGCTCCACCCAGTCAGGGAACTCATTGGGTTCATCCGGATCCTCAATGGTAGAACTGTTGCCGGCCATGAATTCATTGATCAGGACCATCGGACCGATGGAGAATTGTGCTTCGTTCAGGGCGCTCCATTCGGTTCCCGCCTGGATACGAGCTTTGATGTGAGTGCCGGCGGTCAGGGTGAGCGGTCCGCTGGAGGCATAATTAGCAGCGCCGGGCCGGATCGCCCCACCGGGGAGGCGCGGGTCGTTGCCATCGAGGGTATAATAAATCTGGCCGGAGGCCCCGGCCGGCAAGGACATGGTCAAGAGAAAACCGCTATAGACTCTCCCGCCCTCTTTATTAAATAGCGGATGGATAATCTGGCTGTCGATCCAGTTCACCCGCGTCTGGAGCCAGTCTTTCAGCCAATCCACCTCCTTTTGATAGGTATCCCGTTCCGTCCAGCCGGGCGGATTAAAGTTGACATAGGTTCCCAATATGGGCCAGCGCTGGAATTGGCGGACCTGTGCTTCATCCAGCAGATAGGCGGCGGCATCAATATCGGTCATTAAAACATCGGTGGACCAGAGATTTTTCCGCAGTTCCACCCAGCGATCCTGCCACTTGATTTCAAATTCCGGATCTGCAAACAAACGCGGATACCACTGCTGCTCATTATAGGGATCCCCGTACAACACCCGCCAGCCTTCGGGGAGATAATCGGGCCGGCTTTCCCAGTAGGCATTGCCCAGGGCCACATCGAAATCCCAGGTTGGTCCGGTTTTGAGTTTGCCGCCGCGATCCTTGTGCATATAGAAGCTGGCACGGAAACCATCCAGATTCCGGGTTAACTCGACCAGCCAGTAACTATCTATAAAACGATCCACATCGATATATTTGGCATAGCCATTGACCGGATCGGCAAAATTGGAGCTATATAAAGCGGTTTCAAAGGCGTTGTAATAGTTTTGAATCCAGATTTTTTGCTGGGCGGTCAGATCGGCGGCTTCGGGGTCATTGTAAAGCAGGGGTACGCCCAGACTGGTGTAAAAGTTGGCGCCTTCCCAATCCCGTTTGATGATATAGCCGCCGGAGATTTCCGGTTCGGTATTGTCCGTGGGTTCCAGTTTCTGGATATTGACCCGGTTTTTATCCCGTTTGATTTTCTCCATAAAG
>JAKJEP010000008.1:17649-28475 GCA_022705365.1 Planctomycetota bacterium
CGCCGTTATAGTGGCTGGCGGTTATCTTGCCACTGCCGGTGGTATTGATAAAGACCTCCACGAAACGGGTGCGCGGGGCGTAGCGGCCGAGCCGGTTGCTCCACAGGTAGGCCAGATGATTGCGCATCATGGTTTTGTCGTGATAGGCGCCATAGAGGATCCAGTCCGATTCGGAGGGGAAATCCAGGAGGGAGACGCTTTTGTCATTATTCTGTTCATCCCAGGTTTCTACCGCATAGTGTTTTTTTTCAAACATATAGGGGGCGCTATTTCCCCGGATGCGGATGCCGATTCTGCCGGTAAAATCGGCCGAACCGGTAAGCGTCGCCCGACCGGTATCGCCTACTTCAATGAATGTGGTGGAGGCATTTTGAAAACTCGATTCGTTCAGGGCGGTGCCGAAGGTGTCAATAATAACCAGCGGCAGGTTGGAAGAAAAATCCTGAACGCCGGCATCCAGGGCCAGATAGGTCTGGCTGACTACCTCGCCGGCTGCTGCGCCGGAAAGATACACCTGGGCATGGACTCGGGTAGTCACGTTAACCGGGATGGGATTGACATACACCGTAGAAGAGGCGGCAGGCAAAGAACCATCCAACGTATAGCGGACCACGGCGTCAGGGACATTAGATAACAGAAGGAGAGAAAAGGGATCGGTAAAGGTTCCGCCCGGCCGGGAAAACAAGGGTACATTCCAGTCCAGACCAGGAAATCCTTCATTATTTTGAGTACCAGGGGTGGGCTGCGAAAAATACATGAGAACCGGCGGATCAAAGGGGATTACCATTTCCGCCACCAATTCCGGCAGGATCAGGAGATCGGAACTGCCCGATGTTTGATTTAAACCATGGATGGCCAGGACATTATTATCGCCAGGTACCAAAAGACCGATATGGTCGGAAATATCGAAATCCTGGTAAACCACGGCTTCCCAGTCATTATGGTTCAATCCGAAATCATCATATTCCGGAGTAACATGATCTGGAACATTGACCAGCGCGCGGACCACTTCCTCCCCGTTGAGATAGGCGACAAAACCGTCATCGTATTTCATACGCAGAGTGAGCTTTTCGATGGTAGCGGGATTGTCGATCGCCACCGGTATTCGGATATAGATGGAAGACCGCAGATTATACATCAGGGACTCAATATCTGTTTGAATGAGTTGCGCGTAATCACTGCCGGAGTTCTCATAGCCGATGCCGGTAGCACCAACCGACCAGGCGGAATCTTCAAACGTGTTCGCCGTCCAACCGGTACCCAGCAAATTGTCCGCCGGTACGAAATAGCGGGCCTGTGCGCTGGAAGCAATCAGAGTCACCTGAGAGATCGTGGCGGTATTGAGACCATAGGAAATGTCATTCGACTGCGGGGGAAATTCGGGGGCATACTCGAAAGCGACGGTTGTCCCATCCGCCTCGACCAGGGCCAGATACTCTCCCTCGTTTTTCAGTTTGAAATTGGTGTGATAATGGCCGCCCGAATCCAGATAGGGATCGATCGTCTGGCCGGAGGCAAAAACCAGTAAATACTCTCCCTTCGCCAGAGTCGTTCCGCCGGGAAACGACCACCTTGTCAAGTCATTGGGATCATCAGTTAAATACCAGCCGGCCAGACTGACATCACTGCCGCTGCCGTTGTAAAGCTCGATCCAGTCCGAATAATTTCCATCACCGTCGGCAATGGTGCTTCCGTTGCTGGCCATGAATTCATTAATCACGAGGCCGGGGCTCTCCGCCTGAATTTGGCCGGCCACGGCTGCCAAAAATCCAGTTAGCAAAACCAAAACAATCCTGGCATTTCTGGCCGGCTT
The DNA here is from genome assembly GCA_022705365.1 of Planctomycetota bacterium. Classification (GTDB taxonomy): domain Bacteria; phylum Planctomycetota; class Phycisphaerae; order Sedimentisphaerales; family SM23-30; genus JAKJEP01. Next base: position 19,463 of record JAKJEP010000008.1, read on the forward strand.
ATACAGAGTTTTCTCCTGGTGCATCTCTATCCTCCGGAATAGTTACAGTATGACAACGCATTACTAATATTATAACAATAAAAATGTCATAAGTCAAGTATTAACAAGAATTAACGTTTGTCTTGCGGTCTTGTCATAACATCTGTCTATCACGGCCTTTACTACAGGCCCAGCGCAGCAAGCTGAGCGTCGAAATCGGCTGGCAACTCGGCCAGCGGTGCTTTTACCTCCTTGGAGTTATAAATGAGCATGTTTCGCAGCAGCCGTTCCGCCACCGGATGATTCAGGACATTTTCCCGGATCAGCAGACAGTTCAGAATAAATTGCCCGGCGCCCAGCTTATGAACCGCCACAAATAGACCGGCGGAATAATCAAGGGAGGTATTGAAAGCACCCGCTACCACTTCCGCCGGTTCATCCTGCCCCATCCAGGCAGAACTGTTAATCATCTCGCGATAAAATGTATAGTCCATCAAACCGCCCGCTTGTAAGCCGTCAAAAATCGGATGCCGCTTGCACCACTCATCTTTATGGTAAAGCCAGGATGGCATCCCTTGCACGGACCCTTTGTTTTTCAGCGGCACATAGCCATAGGCCTGGTCGCCTTTGGCAAAGACGGTCGGGGAAAGAAAGATCGCGGTGGAGCCTCGTGCTATTCGGGTGGTCAGATCGCGAAACGCGGCCTCGCCGCCCGGCTGGCCGCCAGAAACCAGAATGACCTCGCGGCCGGTCTGTTTTTCGCCGGCGAAAGGTTTCACCTTGATATTATTTTTTTGCAGCCACTGGGCCAGGTCCGGATCGTCGCCCCACAGGAGTACTTCGGATTCAACCGCCGGCATATCCGCCTTATCAAAGACATAGAAGGGGATGTTTCCACCCAGCGCGGCCGCACCCTTCTGGAAGCTGATCAGGAAGCGGTAGGCGCCGGTGGGACCGTCCACCGTCACGTCCTCCGTGTACAACTTCAAGACAAAGGGAGGCTGGGTTTGGGGATCCGGGATGGTTACATTAATAACCTTGTCATGGGCAATATGATTATCAGGACCAACTAACTGCACCCGGACCGGATATTCACCGGCGGTCAGCATATCTTCATTGGCCAGCACCGCTTCCAGATGCACTTTCTGTCCGCGATAGACATTGACCGGTTCGACAAAGCAGCACCAGCGCAGCGGATACCAGCCGTCAAACACTGCATCCACCGTACCCGGTTTCAGGTCCCGGAAGGTGGTAAAGAGACCCTCGCCGCAGTTGGCCTGATCGACGGTGCCGGTCATGCTGTGGGCTACCACGTTCGGATTGGACCGGATGGCATTCAGCCCCAACAGCCGCTGCTCACCCATTTTCGCCATGGTTTTGGCGAAATAATCCTGGGGGCTGGCAAAGGTATCGTCCATATGCCATTTCTGCCAGTCGGCCATGAAGCTGTCCAGCCGCTGTTTGTACCACTGGGCATCTTCCAGATGTTCCCCCTGCAATTGCTCGAAATGCCGGGTTGTCTGGGCTAGATCCACCCCGCTGCCGATGCCGTATTCGGAAAGGAAATAGGGCTTGGGCGGATTGCCCACCGTCCGTAGGGTATTGATAATCCCGGCGGTATGGGGCACCTGCTGGTAGGGATGCTGGTCATCCAGAATATCCTCCCAGACCAGGGAACCGGGATTGCTGATGCTGCCGATCGACTTGGGAGATGCGGCATCCTCCTGGGTGGAATTCCGATCAAACAGGGTAAAGGTATCGGCATTGGGTTTGCCGCCGGCCTTCAGATAACCATAGCTCCAGGGACCATTGGGATTTTTTTCCAGCGAAATATCCGCCGCCAGATCGCAGGTTTTTCCGCCGGCCTGAATGGCCACTGATAACCCGGTGCAATCCCCGCCGTAACCGCCTTCCCCCTGCCCCACCGCAAAATCAAGAGTGTCACCCTTTTTCAGAGACACTTCCAATGTAAACGCTGACTCCCTTCCCTGCCCACGGCAGTTGATAAACCCGCCATGAATCTGCTGGTTGTTTTGCAGAACATAAACGTCCGTGGTAGCCTTTTCTGCGATACTGGCAAACGCCCCTTTGACCGAATACGCACCCTCCCGCGGGGCCGTCCAGCGAACGGCACAATATTCACCCGCCGGTCCCGGATGCAATCCCGGCTGTCCCGGCTGCCAGGTAATTCCCAAAGCGGAAATCGGATTACCGGTTTTGTTCCAGGTCAGATTGGGTTCCTTCGTTAAAGCACTATTCCAGAAGGCAATAGCAGCCGGCAAGGCTATCGGATTAGACCATTGATCGAAACGCCCGCTATTGAGCATGACCACCCGCGAATCATCCAGGCCGCGTACCAGGGGGAGCATCTGGACGGCGTGCCGGAATACCGGACCGTCTGCGGTTTCGTTTAAAAGCCCCCACATTATCACACACGGATGATGGCGGTCGCGGGTAATCATCTCCCGAATTTCCCGGTCGAACCGCTCCGTCATCTGAGGAGAATCCTCCAGAAACCAGCTCGCAAACGATTCTTCGTAAATCATAAACCCGATCTCATCGCACAAATCCAGTTGATACCGGGTCGGCACCGAACAGAAAAACCGGATAGAATTGAAGCCCATCACCTTGGCATAGAGCATATCGCGCCGGGCCAGGTCCGGATCGTGCGGCCAATGCAGACCCACGGGATAATGGGTCGAAGTATGCGAGCACTTCAAATAGATTCGTTTGCCGTTCAGCCGGAAATAACCATCCGTAAAGCGAAAATCGCGGAATCCGCAGCGTTTCGACAATTCATCCAGCGACTGGCTTTTATGGGCCTGCACCGTTGCGGTCACCCGGTACAGATACGGATCGTTCAATTCCCACAGACGGGGATTCGCGACCTTCAGTTCGGCCTCGATCACGGACTGGCCGGCAGGCAGTTCTTTCACCAGACTGCTTACATTCAGTGTATCCCCACTCATCGCCGGAGCCACGGTAAAGGTCAGCATACCCTGGACCGTTTTTTTGCCCGCATTGCATACAGTGGCTTGAACCTTGATTTTTCCGGTCTGCCAATCCGGCTGGGCCCACAAATCTTCCATGCGCACCGCCGGCGCTACCAGCAGATCGACCGAATCCACAATCCCGCCATCGTTGTACAGCGCCCCAGCCCGGAACGGAATCACCTTGCACCGCGCCGGCGTCTGCCGCAGGGCAATGCCGTCAATCGGTTCATTGGTCGGATTCAATACCCGCACCGCCAACCAGTTTGATTGGCCGGGCTTGACCGCCTCGGTAATATCCAGCACAAAAACCCCTTCGCCGCCCTCGTGCCCGCCGACGGCTTTATCATTCACCCAGACCTCGGCCAGATAATCCACCATCCAGAACCGCAGCAAATACCGCCCTTCCGGATGGGGATTGGTCGGCACAGTGAATTCCTTCCAGTACCACGCCACGCCATAATAGGCTGGGAAGGCGTCCTGAATAATCCAGGGCACCCGTGTCGGCTTGGCCCCTTGCTGCACACTCTTCCACCATTGCTGCTGGCGGCCCACATTCGCCGGGTCGGTCGCCAGCATCCAATCGCTGCCATCCAGGGAAATCACCTGACTGGATATCATTCCGTCATCCGAACCGGCCAAAAGCCCGGCATCCCATAAACCAGCAATCCCAGTAAAAAGAATGAGACTTACTATTATCTTTTGCATAGTACTTTTCCTTTTTTTAGGTTGAAATAATATTACAACAATTGAATCATTCGACTTTCTTATATAGAATTACCGCCGCACCGGGCATTTCTTCCATAAATACCTTGATTCCCTTTTGCATCAATTCCTGACCGGTAACGATGGTTTTTTGGGGATTATCCAGATCGTTCAATTCGTAGTGACTCGACGCCTCCAGACCGAATAATTTAAACTGACCGCCAAAGGCGTTACTCTGCTGCCGTCGAAACGCCTGTATCATTCCCTGCCCTGCCTCCGGCCGATGCCGCTGCCAGGCCAGCCAGGAATCCGGTTCCGTGCTGTAGGGGGTCAGCGGATAATAATCGCCGAAGCAATTTTCCCGCACGGCCAGATATTCCTTGAAGCCCCGGCGCAAAACATCCAGATCGATCCTGGGATTGGCCCAGCGGCGATCCAGATCGCTGTTTTCCGCCCAGACGATCAGGGTAGCGGTACTATAGGCGCTCCGTATCGCATATAAGTTGGGATTATCACCCGGAATCGCCGAGCCAAACAAGGGAATCCAAAGCGATAGACCGTGGGTATAGGCCTGGGACAGGATCGGGTCGAAATTGCCTCCCGCCTGGGAATCGCTGCGCCATAAAGCAATCGTACGGGAGATGGTTTCCAAATCAATTTTTTTTCCGCCTTCGCCGCAGTTATCAATCAGCAGTTTGGGATGATGGCGGAGCAGGCCGTCGCGGAAGGCGTAATATCCTTCTATATAATGCGCTTGCTGGGCGCCAATCCGGCCGGGCTTGTCGTCCGAATTCCAATACGGACGGCCGTCTTCTCGAAAGATATCGATCCCATAATCCGTAATGATCTTCGAATAATAGCCGATCATAAACTCATTTACCTTCGGGTCGCCATGATCCCAGAAATAGTAGCCCTCGTTCAGCGGGAGTAATTCCCCAATCCATGCGGGGTGTTCTTTCCCCAGCTCAACGGCTGGATGGATGGCATGCGGAACGAACCAGAGGAGCAGCTTCCTATTTTTTGAATGGGCCGCGTCCGAAACCTCTTTCATCCCGTTTGGATACAGGTCCGGCCGGACCGCCCGGTTGGAAAGCATTTGCACCCACGAATCGGCGGAAGAAACACCGGACCAGCAGGCATCCACCCAATGGCACTCCATTGGAATATCATGGTCCGGCCACCAGTTCAGCTCCCGAATGTGCTCTGCGGCAGGCAAATATCCCCAGTTGGCATCGCACAACAGCCCGGGAAATCGCTGACCGCCGGGCTGGGGCGAATAGTATTCCAGCAGCAGCCGCCGCCATAGATTATGTCCTCGAAATCGATCCTGCTGCCAGAACAGGACCAGAATCCGCGGCGTGCGAATCTGTTCGCCCGGATGCAGAGAAAGTTCCATCCGGTCCATACCGGCGCGAATTGCCAGAGGCTGCCCCGCCGGCCGGGTAAAATTCGCTTTCCAGGTACCCGTCCATCCGATCCCGGCAATCATGCCCTGGCCGCTGCCCTCTACATTAAAAAAGGGAAGGGACTCTACCGAAGAGGATCCGCCCCGCACCCCGACCGGTTCGGGATGGCCATGCGAAAAAATAGTCAGTTCACCCGGACTCGACAGTACGGTCGTACGGGGACGGAAATCGGTCAGACCGGCATTGCTGCCTTCGGCATGATGGATGACACAGGGACCGTCGTCCCTGGCCGGAAAGGACAAATCCATCGACTGCACATCCTTTAAAATTGGTGTATTGTTATCACTATTATTCTTAAAATAAACCACCCATTCGACTGCCGGATACTTTGTATATTCTACGACTTCGCATCTTACTTCCAGAGCGCCGGCCGGATCGGTGAAGGTATGGATCCGCTGAACACGGCCCTGGTCCAGCGAACGAAGAGTAACCTTCGACTGCCACGCAGGAAGAAATTGCCGGGAAGTGACACCGTCATACACCAGGGAGAAAGGTTCCGCTGCGCCCGGTGCCGAAAACCAATGATCCTGTATCCATGCACCAGCAGCTTCCATCTCTTTGACATCGGGCGAGATCGCCCAGGACGATATCGTCCCACTGAAAACCAGGCATACAGCCAGCAAACAAAGCTTATTGATTTGCATACAATATTTCCACTAACGGTAGTAGCATCCTGATCCAAAACAATTTATGAAATCTTCCAATCAGGACGCCAGCGTCAAAAGCTCTTCGACTCCTTGTTATTGGGGAGCCAGAGCCGTTTTTGGTTGTCAATATCGACTTATGACGGTTCCTCAATCAGATTTTTTTTAGCCGATTTTTTTATAAACAAGAATCACCGCACCGGGTTGTTCTTCAATGATAACATTCAGACCTTTTTCCATCAGTTCCTGACCGGTAAGAATCGTCTTGTCTGGGGTATCCAGATTCTGCAGCGTATAGCGTGCCGCCGGGTCCAGACCGGAGAGCTTGAACTGGCTGCCCAGATAGATGCTATTCTGCCGGCGAAAGGCCTGCACCATCCCTTCCCCCGTCTCCGGCTGATTAAATTGCCAGGCGATCCAGGCCTGATTCTCCAGGCTGTGAGGGCTGAGGGGATAATAATCGCCCAGATAGTACGGGGCGACCTGCCGCCACTGGCCGATCATTTGGCGAAGGTAGTCAAAATCCACCGCGTTCCGCAGGTCATACCCCATAATCATGGCCGGCATCATATTGCTGCGAAAGGTATAGGGGTCCGGATGACCGCCCCAATGGCCGAAGTAGGGCAGCCAGAAAGCGATGCCATAGGTCATGCCCTGCATCCCGACCGGCTCCGCCGCATAATCACTGCGCCATAAGGGTACCGAACGGCGCATGGTTTCCAGATCATTCCGCATCCCGCCGCTGGCACAGTTATCGATCAGTAAATCCGGCCGACGGCGAAGTTGATCGTCCAGGTGGGCCAGGAAGCCCTGTATGTAGTGATTTTCCGTGATGCCCTGCCGATCCTCTGTATCGCTGGCCTGCCAGAAAATCAGCGGCTCGATGTTGAAATCCAGCCGGTAGGTATCAATCGCCTCTTTATCTAAAACCTCGGCAATTCGATTATTCAGCCAATCCAGGGCCTGGGGATTACCCACGTTCAGTACTCTGCGGTTTTCCAGCGGCAATCCCTGATTGATCTGTTTTTCAATGCCGGGGATATTGGGCGGTAACAGCATCCACTCGGGGTGTTTTACCTCCTGCCAGCAGCCGGTAAAAATATGCTCCGGGTCAAACCACAAAATCGTCTTGATGCCGCGGGCATGGCAATAATCGCTGATGCCCCGGATTCCCTTGGGGAATCGATGATAGTCGGCGGTATAGGTGCCTAAATCTTCCAGGGGATATTCATGCTCATCATTCAGCCCGACCACCTTCTGATAGGACCTGGGCAGGATAAACCATCCCAAATCCATCCACCAGTAATCCAGGGGTATGCTTTCCTTCCCATAACGATCCAGAAACGCAATATGATCTTCTTCCCGGCTGTTGAACATCAGGGCCAGGCCGCTGTAACCGGCAATTCCTCCGGCCAGCTGGGGAGCGGGCAGCTTACCGCCGGGACGCGGCAGGTTATACGCCAGCATCCACCGCCGCCAGATATTCTGCGAGCGGATCCAGTTGCCGCCCTGCCAGAATTGCAGGACGGCCAGCGGGGTGCGTATCTCTTCGCCGGGCAGGAGTTTGCAATGTGTCTGCTCCTGACCGGCCCGAATCTGCAAGCCGGTATTCTGGTCCCGCGTAAAACCGGCTGCCCATTGTCCGGGCCACCCAACAGCGATCAGCATCCCCTGGCCGGACCATTCCAGATTAAAGTACGACATGGTTCGACCGGTCGGCCGGCCGTTGAGACCCCGTAAGGTTTCCTGTTTCCCGGCCGTTAAGATGCTAACGTTCGGCTGGTAGCCATCGGGACCGCCGCCGCCGCCGTTGAAATAATGAAGAATGAATTCATCCTCAGTGGTTCGGCTTAGCGTCAAATCCAAGGCCTGGATATTTTCCAGAATCGGGCTGTCCTGACTGCCTTCATTTTTGAAATACACCGTCCATTCCACTATCGGATAGTCGGTATATTCCACCGATTCACAGCGAACCGCCAGAGCCGTGGCGGGGTCCTGAAAAACGAGGGTGCGGGAAAGGCGGTTCTCATCCAACCGCTTTTGTGATTTTTCCAGCTTCCATCCCTTTAGTATTTCCCTGGATGGCTGGCCGTCATACACAAAGGAAAAGGGAAGGGTATCCGAAGCAGCTTCCAGCCGCTCTCTTACCCATTGCCTGGCAATTTCCCGTTCCTGCGAGGTCGGCGAAACCGCCCAAACCGGACTCCATCCCGACAGAATCACCGCCATGGTTACCAAAATTCGCTGAACCATTAAAATCTACCTCGATTGAATGTATTCGGAAGCTAATGAGGGATCAGCTCACCTTTTTGTAAACGATAATGACCGCGCCGGGCTGATTCTCGATGAGGACTTTCAGGCCCTTTTGCATCAGTTCCTCACCCGTCATCACCGCCTTACCGGGGGTATCGAGATTCTTCACCTCATAGCGGGCGGCCGGATCCAGGCCGGAGAGCTTGAACTGGCAGCCCAGATAGAAGCTGTCCTGCCGCCGGAATACCTGCACCATTCCTTCGCCGATTTCCGGTTTGTCAAACTGCCAGGCCATCCAGGCATTGCTGGCGGTGCTGTACGGGGTCAGCGGATAATAATCACCCCAGTAATAATGCGCCACCTGCCGGAACTCGCGGGCCATGCGGCGCATCAGGTCGTAATCGGCATTTTTATCCCGCATATCCCAGATACAATTGAGGAAGGGGACCATGTTGCTGCGGAAATCGTACGCGGTGAAGACGCCGGTCCCGGTCCCGCTGAGCGGTACCCAGAATGACAGACCATACGAATGACTTTGCGTGCCGGTGGTGTCCAGCCGGTAATCCGTCCGCCACAGGGGCACCGCCCGCCGCATGGTTTCCAGGTCCAGCCGCCGACCGCCGCTGGCACAGGAGTCAATCCAGATACCCGGATGCTGTTTAATGATGGAATCGAAATACGCCAGATGGCCGACCACATGATGATTTTCCGTGATCCCCTGGCGATCTTCCGTATCATTTCCGCGCCAATGGCCCAGCGGATCCATATTGAAATCTTCCCGATACACATCGATCCCCTGCGCGGTAATCAGTTGATTGATATGCTCAATCAGCCACTTCAGAGCTTCCGGATTCCCCTGGTTCAGCAATCCGCCGGCCTTGCCGCCCAAAATCCATTCCGGATGATTTTCCGGCAGCCAGGTATCGGGGTGAACCCGTTCCGGCTCAAACCAGACGATCGTCTTGACGCCTTGAGT
>JAKJEP010000090.1:0-229 GCA_022705365.1 Planctomycetota bacterium
AATAACAAGTTATCCAAGAGCTTTTGACGCTGGCGTCTTTTTTACTTGTTTGTAAGAGGTTTTGTTCATAGTATTTATGGCAGTATGAAAATCATTGCCGATAAAAATATCCCGTATGTACAAGAGGCCTTCGCGGAGCTGGGCCGGGTGGAATGCCGCCCCGGCCGCGAGCTGAGCGCTGAGGACCTCCGCGACACGGAAATTCTGCTGGTCCGTTCCATCACGGCGG
>JAKJEP010000090.1:278-10803 GCA_022705365.1 Planctomycetota bacterium
CGCCACCATCGGTACCGACCATATCGACCGGGACTATTTAAAGAGCCGGAATATCGAATTTGCCAGTGCCGCCGGGTCCAATTCCAATTCCGTGGTGGAATATGTGATTACCGCCCTGTTGACCCTGGCCCAGCGGCAGGAATGGCGGCTGGAAAGCAAAACCATCGGCATCATCGGGGTGGGGAACATCGGCTCCAGGCTGGCGAAAAAGGTTCAGGCACTGGGGATGATCCCCCTGCTTAACGACCCGCCGCTGCAAAGGCAGACCGGCGATCCGAAATATCTCCCGCTGGATAAGGTGCTGCGGGCGGATTTTGTGACCTGTCATGTCCCCCTGACGCAAAGCGGGCCGGATGCGACCTATCACCTGCTGGATGAAAAGATTCTGAAAAGAATGTCGCCGGCCCAGGTGCTGATTAATACCTCCAGAGGTCCGGTGGTGGACAATCAGGCCTTGAAACGCTGCGTGCAGGCAGGCCGTATCGGGCCGGTGGTCCTGGATGTCTGGGAAAACGAGCCGGATATCGATGTGGAACTATTGGAACGGTCAGCCATCGGCACCCCGCATATCGCCGGCTACTCCTTTGACGGCAAGGTGAACGGCACGGTCATGCTCTATGAGGCGGTGTGCCGGTTTCTCGGTCGGCCGGCGGCTTTCGACATCACGGGGCTTCTGCCCGAACCGCTGCTGCCTTCGATGGAACTGATTACCAGCGGCCAGAGTGATCAGGATATCCTCGGCAAGGCGATGCACAGCATTTACAATATCGGCCGGGACGATGCGGAACTGCGGGACATCACGGGCCGGCCGACCGACCAGCGCGGCGGCTATTTTGACCGGCTGCGGAAAGAATACCCTGTTCGGCGGGAAGCAATGAATACCAAAATCATGCTCAAACCGAATGATCCGGAAATGGCCAAAAAATTGTCCCTGCTAGGTTTTCAAATAGCCGAATTCAGCCACTGGGTTTGAAAATTTTCGAAATTATAACCGGAACCGTATTTTATACTGTCATAGCATTGAAGGATAAGTTAAAGAATAAACCTTTGTGAAAATTAAGGAAAGTACCCGTGAAAAGAAGAATGATTTCAACCGTTATTGTTGGGGCGGCCTGTACGCTGCTGCTTGGTTCCTGGTCGTCAGCGGCCGTCAAACCGGCGGCGATCTTCACCGATAACGCGGTGCTGCAACAGGGGATAATGTTGAAAATCTGGGGGACGGCGAACGACGGCGAGACGGTCACGGTGAAAATCAACGGCCAGGAAGCCACGGCGAAGACCGCCGGGGATCGCTGGCAGGTCGAATTGCCGCCGATGAAGGCGGGCGGGCCGTTCCCCATGACGATCACCGGGGAAAACACGGTGGAGCTGAAGAACCTGTATATAGGGGAGGTCTGGCTGGGCAGCGGCCAGTCCAATATGTGGTGGCCGCTGGCGGAGACGGAGAAGGCGGCAGAGGTGATTTCCCAGTCCGGGGATGAAGGGCTGCGTCTTTTTACGGTGCCCTTGACGGCGGAGACATCACCGGCAAAGGACCTGACCGGCGGCCAATGGCAGGTGTGCGGGCCGGAGACGGCGGGGAATTTTTCGGCGGCGGCCTATTACTTCGGCCGCGAGCTGCGCAAGAGCCTGGGGGTGCCAGTGGGGCTGATCAGCGCTGCATTCGGCGGATCTATCGTGCAGGCCTGGACGAGCCGGCCGTATATTCTGTCCGACCCCCAGTCCAGCCAGTATCTTGACAATCTGCCGTTCTGGGCGCAAGGGGAACAGAACCGCTTTTGTGTCCTTTATAACGGGATGATCGCCCCAATCATTCCCTACGGCATTCGCGGGGTAATCTGGTACCAGGGGGAAGGGAACACGGAGGCCGACGAGGCGGAACACTACCGTACTTCTTTCCCTTTGCTGATACGCAACTGGCGGGAGGACTGGGGGCAGGGTGATTTTCCCTTCCTGTTTGTGCAGCTTCCGCCGTGGGCGCGGGATCCGGTTTTTCATGTCTCGATTGATCCGGAGGCTACCGGCTGGGCAGTGCTGCGGGAGTCGCAGCTATGGACCAGCCAAAACGTGGCGAATACGGCGATGGCGGTTATCATGGACGCCGGGGATGAGAACCTGATTCATCCGAAGCGCAAGGAGCCGGTCGGGTACCGGCTGGCGCTGGCGGCGCGGGGGATGGTGTATGGGCAGGACGTGGTGTATCGGAGTCCGGTTTATAAATCCTTGGAAATGCAAGGCAACCGGGCCGTTCTGTCTTTCGACCATACGGATGGCGGCCTGGTGATCCAGGGAGATTCAGCCGCCGGATTCCAGATGGCCGGAGCCGACAAGAAATTCTACCCGGCCCAGGCGAAAGTGGTGGGAAATGATAAAATAGAAGTGTGGAGCGATCAGGTGGCACAGCCGGCGGCGGTGCGATACGGCTGGGCAAACTATCCGGTGGTGAACCTGTTCAGCCGGGCCGGGCTGCCGATGTGCCCGTTCCGGACGGATACCTGGCCGCCGGAGAAACCGTTCAAGACCTATCCGTGGCCGCCGGAAAATAAGTAACCCATGCGAGGAATTCTCATGAAACGAACCGCGTTGAACGTTTTTGTTATCATAACCATGATGTCTGCCGCAGCCCACGCCGCAGAGATCCAGGAAGTGAAAATTCCCAGCGCAGCCATGCAATGCGAAATTCCGGCGACGGTGATCCTTCCGGATTCCTATGCCGGCGGCGAGCGGGCCTACTCTGTGGTATATTTGCTGAATGGCTATTCCAGCACCCACCATACGGTGGTGGAATTTGCCGCGGACATTCTTACCGCCGCGGTCGATACGTACCAAATCATCCTGTTCCTGCCGGATGGCGGCTACAATAGCTGGTATTTCGATAGCCCCATGCAGCCGGCCAGAAAATACGAAACCCACCTGGCCGAAGCAATCGCGTTTGCGGACAGTCATTATCGCACCATCGCCGCCGCCGCCGGGCGAGCCATCACCGGCGGCAGTATGGGAGGACATGGTTCACTGTTTTTCGGCCTGCGGCATAAGGAGCTGTTCTGTGCGATTGGTGTGCTAAGCGGGGCGGTGGATTTTCGCCCGTGGCCGCAGGAGTGGGACCTCCCGCAGATTTTAGGCCCGAAGGAGGAATTCCCGCAGCGGTGGGACGAGCATGTGGCGGTGGGCCAGTTGGACCGGCTCAAGCCCGGCGAGCTGGCCGTTTATATTGACGTGGGGACCCAGGATGCCTTTCTGGAAGTGAATCGCACCCTGCACGGCAAACTGCTGGAAATGGGTATCGGCCATATTTATGTGGAACGGCCGGGCCAGCATGACAATCCCTATTGGCGGGAGGCCATCAAATACCAGTTATTTTTCTTTGGCGAAACCCTCTCCACGCCGAAAATGCCTGAAACAAATGGAAAAGGGTGAATCTAAGAGTTTCTAACCTATCCATTGCTCTTTGGTAATTTCGAGGAAGTCTTGGTAGAAATCCGCGTGTGCAACAAGTTGCATACCATACCAGATTATTGATATAGATAATCCTACTTTGCTTCATTTCTTAAGAGCCAGATGCCCAGGCCGGTGAGAAGGCAAAAGGTTGTATCGAAATAGAATGGGATAAAATCCAGATGAAGTCTGATTCCATGAACCAATAAGATTATGCCTTCTGCAAAAAGCAGTATGCCTATAATTGGTAGTGCAGCGGGAAATTTTCTGGGATTAAAAGCTACAATCACCAAGAATATGCCAATACCTGTAAAAACCCCTGCCGCCATTCTTAACCAATAATCCAGCATAGGGTCATATTGAATATTTCCTGCACCTAATTCTCTCAACTGGACCAATGCAGAGTTCCATGGGCAGAAAACTCCATAGATACTTATCCCCCATCCAATGGCTGCAGAAAGAAGAAACACTTGTAATAGTTTTAATCGCATGCTATTTTTCGAACCAGAAACCACGTGTGCAAACAAGTTGTGCACCCTACCAGACTGACTCGTTCATGACACCCAATACGTTTGAAGTATAAATGAAAATAGTTTTCCTGGAAGCCATATCACTAATCGCTTACCAGCAAAGCCCCCCAAAGGAGCAGTTTGCCAACCAACTTCATCAATTATGAGAAATGGCGCAATTGCTATAGCCCAATTTCTACATCGCCAAGGACCGTCCGGGAATTGATTTCCAGGACTTTCCATATTCTTAAGATCACATTTGTCTATCCGAACTACTTTTTCAGAATAAGTCTGGCCCATATGTGAATATCCGGTAGCAAAAGTGGTATCAAAATTTTTATCTACTGCTCGAGTTCCCCACACAATCGTAACAATCCAAAACAATATATAGAGGATCAGAATCTTTCTTACCCATTTTCGTTTTCTATTTTTTCCGTTCGCCTTCATATCTTCTATGAAACCAGTTTGATGACGACAAAGCCGCCAATCAGGAGGACCATAAAGGCCAGGCAGAGCCAGTTGAAATATTTGTCGATGAAGGGCTTGATGGTCGGGCCGAAGCGCCAGAAGAGGCCGGCGACCAGGAAAAACCGGGCGGAGCGGCTGATGGTGGAGGCGATTACAAAGCCCATAAAACTGATGCGGGCCACGCCGGCGGAAATGGTGCAGACCTTGTAGGGCAGCGGGGTGAAACCGCAGGTAAAGACGATCCAGAAATCAAACCTGTCATACCAGTTCTGGAATTTGGCGAAATTCGGCTCGTTGATTCCGGCCCAGCCCAGGTGGGCAAAAACCCAGGCCCCGATCAAATCCCACAAAAACACCCCGATCAGGTAGCCCAGTACCCCCCCGACCACACTCGCGACGGAACAGAGCAGGGCGAATTTCCACCATTTTTTGCGGTTGCCCAGGGTCAGGGGGGCCAGCAGGACATCGGGCGGGACGGGGAAAAAGGAGGACTCGGCGAAGGATAACAGGAACAACGCCCAGCCGCTATAGGGAGTTAAAGCCCAGTGCAGCACCCAGTTATATAACCGCCGGTGCAGGTGCCATTTACCAACGGAAACGGGGTGCTGGGCGGGTATGGCCGGCTGCTCTGTCATGCCATTTTCCTCTCATTTTGGTCTTTTTATCCAAAAATACCTGTAAAACTATACTAATTACACACTTGACATTGTTTTTTAAGAGATTAGAATACGCAGATAAGGACACTTTGTCAAGAGGATCAAATAAGCCGATTCAGGCGAGCAAAAGGCGATTTTGTGAAGCAACTCATCATAGACAGATGGCGGTTAGGAGTTTGCACCTGATTGAGGAGCAAGACATGGTAAGGCCGGGACGGGAGAGGTGCGCATCGTTGCGCGGCAGAGGGAGGGTGTCTCTGCGGCCGCCGGCCAAAATCAATATCAGCCTGGTGGTATTCCAGCGCCGGGAAGATGGGTATCACGAATTGCATACCGTGATGGGCATGATTGATCTATGCGACCGGCTGGATATCGAAGGGAGCGAAACACCGGGGATTCAACTGGAATGCGGGGGGATTGCCAGTCCCGGCGGCCCGGACAACCTGGTCTATCGGGCGGCGGAGATGCTGGCCCATGAGCACCATATCGAACCGGCGCTGAAAATCAGGCTGAATAAGGAGATCCCCGTGGGGGCCAGCAGCGATGCCGCTTCCTGCCTGATCGGCTTGAACCGGTTCTGGAAGCTGGACCTGTCCACGGAAGAGCTGTCCCAGCATGCTGCCCGGCTGGGTTCGGATGTCGCCTTTTTTCTCTATGGCCCGGTTGCCCAGTGTACCGGCCGGGGAGAAACCGTACAGCCCCTGCCTGTTCGCTGTCACCGCGAGTTGCTGCTGATTATCCCGAATATTCATGTTTCCACTGCGTATGTGTATAAAAATCATAGTTATCAGGAACGCCGCGAAACAGAACGGATGGATCGGGTCCGGCATTATTTGCGGGACGGAAATCTGGACGGGCTGCTTCAGGAAGGCATCAACAGCCTGACGCCCACCTGTTTGAGGCTGTTTGAGCCGCTGGCGATTTTGCGGGATCGACTGGAAGAGCTGGGAATCGGCCCGGTGCATATGTCCGGGAGCGGCTCGTGCCTGTTTGCCAGTTCCGACAGCAAAGAACAATCAGCCCAATGGGCTGCAACCATAGAAGCGCATAAACTAGCAGACGTACGAATGGTACAATTTCTCAATCATGCAGAACCTTTCCTGGAGGTACACCATGCAGATATCTGAAATCCGAGTCAAACTGGTAACTAATCCGAGCGATCGGCTGAAGGCCTTTTGCACCATCACCTTCGAAAATTCTTTTGTGGTGCGCGATCTGAAGATTATTGAAGGGGCCGGGGGGTATTTTGTGGCGATGCCGTCGCGCAAGCTGACGGACCATTGCCCGTCCTGCAAGGCGAAGAATCATCTGCGTGCCCGTTTCTGCAACGAATGCGGGGCGCGGCTGAATGAAAATAGGGCCATGAAAGGGGACCGGAGCCGGACGAAACTGCACGCCGACATTGCCCATCCGGTGAACGCGCAAAGCCGGGAATATGTCCAGAACCGGATCATCGAGGCCTTTAAGCAGGAAGTGGAACGCTCCAAACAGCCGGGATATAAGCCGACTTCGCTGGGGGATGAAGATTACGATTATGACCCGGACCTGCACCATGAGGATTCCACCGCCAAGCCCGCTCCCGCATCCTCGGAACCGGCCCAGCCGTCTCAACCGGCACCGCCGGTCCCGGATACCAAATCCAAAAGCAGTTTCAGCGAAGGGGTGCTGTAGCCCGTCATTGACAAAGATAAGACTATATGTGTATCTGGTTTACTTTTCCTGCAGATGTTTTCCCAGCCGTACCAGTTGGGCCTGGGTATCCTGGGGGATATGGCCGTTGCCGATGAATGACGCGGAGGAGGTATCGACCCCGGCCGGGCCGGATGCTCCGCCGATGGGCACATTGATGGTGATGGCACCCCCCACCGCCTTGACCGCATCGACGAACCGGAACAGTTCCGCATCCGTGTAATGACAGTACTGATTGGGCACCGCCGGGTTGAAACTCAGATCGATCGGCAGCAGGCAATGCCACTGTACATTACCGATGAACTGTGCATCCGGCAGATAGAACTTTGGTTCCTGCCCCTGCTTCCGCAATTTGCACTGGGCGTCGATGATAATCCCTTCTCCGGGCGGCCAGAGGAAATCCGTCCGGATCCGGCTGTCTTCCAGCAGGTGGATTTCGCCGGCGTGATAGTCCTCGATCGGGCAGAGGGGCATGATCTGGCCGCTGGAGGCGCAGAACTCCGCCCCGCTGAAGGCGACCACCGCCTCGGGATTGCCCGCCCGGCAGGCCTCCATTTCCTTCTGCCAGAGGGCGTTGTCCTGGGGACCACAGCTATCGAACCACCAGCCATCCAGCAGGCGGCCCAGCCCGGCGGCATACTCCCGGATGAAGGCGTTGTGCCGGTCGATGAAGCCCTCGCTGCCCAGCCCCAGCAGCCGCTTTATCGTCGGATCAGAGCCGGCATAGGGACCGGGCAGGTAGATAATCAGTTTCTTGCCCCGCCCGTGCAATCGCTGGCCGATCTCCCGCACCAGGTCCCGCTCGGGCGAGTATCCCTTTTCCAGCCGGTCGATGGTGTCGCAACGGCTGGACAGATACCCGGTCCCCTGCGCCAGGGTGAAGATCAGCCAGTCCGCCCCGGTTTCCTCGATCTGGCGGATGTAGAAGTCCAGGTCAAACTGGTTCACGATCCGGTTCAGATCGGCGGTTTTTTCGGCCGGGGTATTGCCTTGCGGCTGCACCAGATAATGGGTCATGATCCCGAAGGTCCCCTCCGCCATCCACGCCGCCCGGTTCGGCTGCCCGTCCGGCCGCACCGTTTCTATTTTCCCGTCAGACCATGTCAAACCACCGTTTATTAAAAAAAACACTCCCACCATCAGGAATTGCCTTGCTCTTTTCATGAAAGGATCTCTTTTCAGAATAGTTTTTACTCTTTACAAACAGCCGGATTCGCTTATTCAAGGAAACCGCTGCCTGAGCTTACTCGATTTGGGTTTGCAGGGCAAACGGTATCTCTGATAAAAGGATCTTCAGAATAAAAATGAAATATATGGAAGGTTGATTTTGATAATTTGCAAAATCGCCAACTTCTGGTATAATAAGATTTTAATGATATGGGAAACAGGATATTACCAGAACGATAGTTTCTTAAGTAATTGATATTTATGGAGTTATAAATGGCACAGGAACTGCATGGCGCATTACAGGTAGGCAGTGAGCGATACGGCATCGTGGTCAGCCGGTTTAATGAATTTATCACGTCCAAGCTGCTCAGCGGGGCAGTGGACTGCCTGAAACGGCACGGGGCCAAAGAAGACCAGATCACGGTTTTGTGGGTGCCGGGATCGTTTGAGGTGCCGGTAGCGGCCCAGCGGCTGGCCCGCAGCGGCAAATTCGCGGCGGTTATCTGTCTGGCGGCGGTGATCCGGGGCCAGACCTCCCATTATGACCAGGTCTGCCAGCAGATCACCCGGGGCGTCGGGGAAGTGGGGCTGGCCAGCGGCGTACCTGCGTTGTTCGGGGTGATTACCGCCGATACCCTGGAGGAGGCGATTGACCGGGCCGGGGCCAAAGGCGGCAATATGGGTTTCAATGCGGCGGCGGGTGCGATTGAAATGGTACAGGTACTGAAACAATTCGATAACTGCAAATAACCTATGAGCAAGGTCAATCCCCACAAGTATTCCGCCGCCGAGACCGACCAGCCCCCTACCAAAGATTATCGCACCCTGGCCCGTCAACTGACGGTACAGTTTCTCCATCAGTTGGCCGTGCAGGGGCAGGATATTCTGGTGCAGTTGGATCGGTTTCTCTACGAAAATACCGACCAGGAAGATGCCAAGGACCTGGCTCGCAAATGGACCCGGGGAACCTGGACCCAGCGCCAGCAGGTCGATGCCTGCATTCGGAAGAACTACAGCAACTGGGACCTGGCCCGCATCAATCTGGTGGATCAGAACAATCTGCGGCTGGCGATCTACCACCTGCTGTATTGCCCGGATATCCCTCCCAAGGTCGTCATTAACGAAGCGGTCGAACTGGCCAAGCTGTTCGGTACGGAACAATCGCCGGGCTTCATCAACGGCGTGCTGGAGTCGGTACGGCGGGATATCGCCGCTAAAAATGACCCGAACCCGACCATGAACCCGCCCACAAACCCGAACCCGCCCACAAACCCGAACCCGACCACAACCACGAATCCGACGGATAAAGGATAAATAGACAGCGATGGCATTTTTTGCAAAGGCACTGGAGAAATTCAAGAGCGGCCTGGAACGCAGCCGCAAAAAAATCAATGATTCCCTGAAGACCATTTTGACCCTCGGGCGGAAGATCGACGAAAAGCTGCTGGAGGAGCTGGAAGAGCAACTCATCAGCGACGATATCGGGGTGGAAGCAACCATGCACATCATGGATGATTTGCGGAATGCCTGGAAACAGCGGAAAATCAATTCCGCCGAGGAAGTCATCCCTTTTTTGAAGCAGGAGCTGGTCAATTACTGGCCGGAGCAGGACCGCGCCCTGAAGATAGCTGACTCCCCCCCCACCGTGATCCTGGTAACCGGAGTCAACGGCAGCGGCAAAACCACCAGCGTGGCCAAGCTGGCCCGGCTGCTTTCCAGCCAGGGGAAAAAGGTGGTGCTGGGCGCCTGCGACACCTTCCGGGCGGCGGCAGTGGAACAGTTGACCATCTGGAGCGAACGAACCGGGGTCCAGATCGTCAAGCACCAGCAGGGCAGCGACCCGGCGGCGGTGGCGTATGATGCCTGTGAGGCCGCCCTAAGCCGCAAGGCCGATTATCTGGTGATCGATACCGCCGGGCGGCTCCACACCCAGCAGAATCTGATGCGGGAACTGACGAAGATCCGAGATGTGGTGGCACGCAAGATCCCGGGCGCTCCCCACGAAGTCCTGCAGGTGCTGGATGCCACCACCGGGCAGAATGCCATCAATCAGGCGAAAATATTTTCGGAAGCGGTTCAGGTAACCGGCATCCTGCTGGCCAAGCTGGACGGTACTGCCAAGGGCGGTATCGTGATTGCCATTCGCAACCAGATCCATCTGCCAGTCAAGTTTGTCGGCCTGGGCGAGAAGCCGGAAGACCTCGAACCGTTCGATCCGGAAACATTTGTGGAAGCGCTATTCAGTTAGAGGAAGCCATGCCGATTTATCAATATAAAGCCATAAAAGACGGCTGCGCGTATTGCCGCGGCGGCTTTGAGACCATGCAGTCCATGCGGGACAAACCGCTCACCCAATGCCCGCAGTGCGGCGCGAAAGTCAAAAAATGCCCCTCTCTCTGCAGCGGCTTTACCCCCCTGCTCTCCAACGGCAACCTGCGTGACAAAGGATTCACCAAGCTCAAAAACCGCGGCAACGGCACTTTCGAAAAACTGACGTGAAGACCGGTCGGCATCCTATTACCTCCCTGCCGGCGTTCTATCCCCGGCCTTCGTCCCGCTGCCATCGGCAGGGTTCCCCAGTTACCCACCAGTGTACCCGCC
>JAKJEP010000091.1 GCA_022705365.1 Planctomycetota bacterium
AACTTTTCACCGCCCCTTTCTTTCTTGCCGAAGTCTATCAAGAGAAAGGAGACACAGAGAAAGCCGATAACCTGCTGAAACAAGCAGCGGACAGAGCGTTACAAATGACACAAGAAAATCCTGATAAAAAATGGCTACCATCTTATGTTGGTGGTGCGTATCAAAGACGAATTAATTTTCTTTTGGAAACGCAGCCGGAAAATATCGATGCAGCTTATGCACTCGCGGAAGAACTCACGGAAAAACTCCCCCATTACACCGGCATGTTTGATTACAACATGATAATAAGTGGAATCAGAAATTACCAGAACCGGAAAATTGTAAATGAAAATGAAAAATAAAGCACCGTAGTTGCAGCAACACTCCGAATGAAATAGCCCTGCCGAAACTTATTCTTCTTCCTTCTCCTTCCGGTGCGGCCGCAGCAGCAGGCGGATGGGCACTTCGGAGAAGGGCAGCAGGTCGCGGAGGCGGTTGACGAAAAACCGCTGGTAGTTCTCGTCAATCAGGTCCGGTTTATTCACAAACAGCACAATGGTAGGGGGGGTTGTCGCCACCTGGGTCGAATAATACACCCGCGGCAGGCCGACCTTGCGCCGGGCCGACGGCACGCGCTCCTCGGTAATCGTCTTCACCGCCCGGTTGAGCTGCCCCGTGCTCACCCGCGTGGTGGACTGCTTGTGCAGTTGCCGCGCCAGGTCCAGCAGCGACTGAATATTCTTCCCCTCCGTGGCGGTAATGAAGCTGATGGGGGCATAGCTCAGCCCCGGCAGCAGCTTGTCGATATAGTCGTGATATTGCTCCGTGGTGGCCCGGTCTTTGGCCAAGTCCCATTTGTTCACTACGATAATACAGGGCTTGAATTCCTCGCTGATGTAGCTGGCCAGCTTCTTGTCCACCTGCGAAATCTCCGACGTCGCATCCAGAAACATCAGCACCACATCCGCCCGCCGCACCGACCGGGTCGCCCGCGTATAGCTGTAAAACTCGATATCTTCGCTGGCCATCTTCGCTTTCTTGCGCACCCCGGCGGTGTCGATGGCCAGAATGGTATGCCCGTCCTTTTCGATCCGGACATCAATCGCATCCCGCGTGGTCCCCGGCACCTCACTGACGATTACCCGCTCCTCGCCCGCCAGCGAATTGATGAAGCTGCTCTTGCCGACGTTGCGCTTGCCCACCACCGCCAGCTTCATAATCGATTCCTGCGGTCTGCTGGTATCCAGCCCCGCCAGCTCGTGTAATATCCGCTCGGTCAGTTCCGTCCGGTTGCGCCCGTGCAGGGCCGACACACAGATCGGCTCCCCATACCCCAGCGCGAAAAACTCCCCCCGGTGGTTCTCCAGGCTTTGCGAATCCGCCTTGTTCGCCACCAGCAGCACCCGCAGCTCCGGCCGCCGCAGCAGCTCCGCCACCTGCCGGTCCAGCGCGGCGATCCCCTCCCGGATATCCACCACAAACAGAATAATCTGCGCCTGGTCAATGGCCCGGGCAATCTGCCCTTCCACATGCTCCGTCAGGTCGTCCTGGTCCTTGATCCCGTACCCGCCCGTATCCACCAGCTCGAAATACCGGTCCTCCAACTCCACCACCGTGCTCACCCGGTCCCGCGTCACCCCCGCCGTCGGATCGACTATACTGATTGGCCGCCCCGCCAGCGCATTGAGCAGACTGCTCTTGCCCACATTCGGACGGCCTACTATCGCTACTACCGGTAACGCCATATGCTTTCTTTTCTAATCAAACGGAACTTACAAAACTTACCTTACTGCACCAATAACCAGCATATCATACCGGAAAAAACATAATTTGCTATGTATTTTTTATGTTTTGTCAGATACCCATACATATGCATCATTTTCTATTTTGGTTCCCGGGCAAGAACTTTTTAAAATGCCTTTTCGGATAGACTTTTTTATCGCATGGTTAAATTCAGAATCAGTGTACATACATGGATCATCTATAGTTGAATAAATACGAAGCATTTTCCAGGTAGTTTTGCCAATTTTTCTTGCTACTTCTAAAATTTTCCTCTCAACATCGATAGGCTTAACAACTTCTTTTTCTGGTTGGTTTGGGAAAAGCATCCCTTCCACATAGTTGGCAGCAACAAATTTTCTCCGAGCATTAACCATGGATCGATTCATTAAATCAACCGCATCTGGAGAGCGTGAACCAAATACAAGATGGTATTTTGGAAATTGATATGAATACTTTTCTCTAACAGGGTAATGAATGGTCCAATTAAACCAACGATGAAGTAGCTCGGTATATTCTTTTGCAAATAAATCAATCTGATCTTTTTGAGTAATAGTATGGTCGGTAACTATATGTTGCCAATATGGTCCTCCTGCGATATTATTAAAATCAATTACTAGTGGATGATTGTTTAGTATGGTTTTGTTTAAAGCGAATTTCTTGATATTTCCCCAAATTCCTCTTAAAAAATTTCTACTCATAAGATTTATAAGGGTTTCCACACTTTGACCGCTACGTAAATTATCATAAACAGCTTTCAGGTCATCAAAAAGAAGATCGCTAGGTTTTATTGGATCTAAGTAAACAAAAACGGTATGAGTTTTTGCCAAATAAGCTATTTCATCAATATAATTACGAAAGCAACCATTACGAACTGTTTTTTTGATATTTAAAACAGATGTATTTTTTTCGAGCTGTTCATAAAGTATGTTATTGGATTCAATAAAATAGCCATGTACTTGAATGTTACGTTTGCTGATTTCGGCTAATCTATTTGAAATAATGAGTGGGCTACCAAGTGAACCATCTCCAAATTTTCCAGGACCAGCAAAACAATCAACGATAAGTATTGGTCTCTGTAATTTTGAGACTTTTACCAAATAAGGTTCCAAGTAATAATCTAATATTCCGTCCTTATAATTCGACCAAGATCTTTTCTTTGAGAAAAAACGAACAATATTGTCCAATTAATCCCCCTATATTCCTATTAGTTCTCCAGGCATTTGATCCCAGGTTTTATCTTCAAGGAGGCGGCCGGTTTTCTTTTTATTCACGCCGCCCCATTGTTTGAAAAAGAAAGGCACATTCTGCGCAATACACTGGTCCCGGATTTCCGTAACCCAGCCAGGGTCCATGGATCGGGCTTTCGGGCCGGATTCACCGCCCACAATCACCCAGCCGATCCCATCTAAACAAAGTTCCGGGATTGGCCCCAGCAGAGGTTCGATAGACAGAAATTTAATAGCAGCCCGAGTATTCCGCAAATGATCGATGCGATACCGGTAATCGCTGTTCTCAACCGAAACGCCCATCCAGATATTCTCCGCCCAGGTCAGTTCCGGATTTAGCTGGCACAAACGGTCAGACCGTTTCGTTAATACCTGAAATCGATGCTGAGATGCTCGGTTCATAATATCAAACACATCAAAAATAAATGAATCGGGTACCTCTCTATGAAACAGATCGCTCATGGAATTGACAAAAATTGTTTGTGGTTGTTTCCAGCGGAGCGGATACTCCAGAACATGCCGGTGCAGGGTAACGTCAAATCCGTTCGAATAATTTTGATTCCCCATTGCCCTCAGACGCAAAGCCATACGTTCCGCATAACAGTTTTTACAACCGGGACTGATCTTGCTGCAGCCGGTAACGGGATTCCACGTGGATTCGGTCCATTCGATTCTGGATTTTTGTGCCATTGTCATACCCGTATTTATATAGTAAAGACCATTAACGATATATCATTATAAACCGAAACAGCTAAATGTAAAGTAAAATCCCGTTTCTATTTTACCGATGAATCCGCAGCCAGCGATGGCGGAAGGCATCCCGGATTTTTTCCGTAAACCGCAGGCCCAGCCGCTGGGTGCTGGCCGGATAGTCCAGCCGGCGCATCTGCTCGGAATCAGCTTTGGCCTTGCGGCAGGTCATCAGCCGCCACACCAAACCCACATTAATCAGCAGCCACTTGCGGCGGAAACTTCTCATGCCTTACCTTTGCAGTTCCACCCCTACACAAGCCCGCAGCTCATCCAGGTTCCTGGCCCGCCGCGTTTCCACCGGCCAGAGCTGCTCCCGCTGCACGATTGCCAGACCGCGCTGATAATACCGGCTGACCTGACTGATCCCCGCGTCCACCGGCCCGCTGCCCTGAAACCCACTGGCTCCCAGCCATCGGCTGATCTCCTGTTCGTACTCCGCCGGATAAATCAGCGCTAGCAGCAGCCGGCCGTCTGCCTCCCGCGCCAGTTGCAGTTTCGCCCGGCAGGGCGGCGGCTCTTCCTGCGACCGCTGCAATAACTGCTGATACTCCTGCTGCCCACTCTTCTCGTCCCGGCAGGGAAAGAACATCCCGCTTTCCGACTGAAATCGCTGCGGCGCCACCGCCTGCAATTCCATCCGCCCGTCTGGATACGCCCGGTAAATCTTATAGACCTTGATGCCGGCGTAATCCTCCGTCTCCAGCAGGGCCGCCGCTTCCTCCGCTGTATAGCCCATCGCGCACTGCGAACCAAAATCGATCACATACAGCCCGACATATTTTTCCGGTGTCTGGGTCTGGGGTAACTTCATATCAGCTTCCTTCATCCGGCCTGGGCCGGTTTTACTCATTCAAATTTCAGCAAATGATAATTCTTCTTGCCGCTGCGCAGCACCAGGATCGTTTCCGACGCCAGCGAGCCCACGCCAAAGGAATGATCCATATTATCCAGCTTCACATTATTCGCATACACACCGCCGGATTTGACCAGTTTCTTCGCCTCACCGCGGGAACTGCAAATTTTTGTCTCGCATAGGGCGTCCAGCAGCGGCAAACCGCTTTCCAGCCGCGACCGTGCGAAACTCGTACTCGGCACCTCCGCGAAAATATCATTCAGGTCCCGGTCGCTCAGCCCGCTGATTTCCTGGCCATACAGCACCTGCGAGGCCTTTTGGGCAATTCGAACCGCCTCCTCCCCGTGTACCATTTTTGTTACTTCCGCCGCCAGTACCATTTGCGCCTGGCGCTTTTCCGGCTCCGCCTGCACCGTTTTTTCCAGTTCTGCAATCTGCTCCAGCGGCAGGAACGTAAAAAATTTCAGCAGTTTAATCACATCGCGGTCATCGCTGCGAATCCAGTATTGATAAAACTCGTACGGGCTGGTCTTCTTCTCATCCAGCCAGACGGCCCCCGCCTCAGTCTTGCCGAACTTCTGCCCGCTGGCGTTGGTCAGCAGCGGCGAGGTCAGCCCATACGTCACCTTACCCTCCAGCCGGCGCACCAGGTCGATCCCCGCTGTAATATTGCCCCACTGGTCGTCGCCGCCCACCTGTAACACACAATCATACTGCCGGCTCAAATGCAGAAAATCATACGATTGCAGCAGTTGATAGCTGAACTCCGTAAAACTCATCCCCGCCTCACTTTGCAGCCGCTTGCGCACCGACTCCTTGCCCATCATCTCGCCGACCCGAAAATGCTTGCCTACATCCCGCAGAAATTCAATAAAGGAAAATTTCCCGATCCAGTCAAAGTTATTCACCAGCAGCGCACTGCTGGCCCCGCCATCAAAATCCAGAAAATGCTGCAATTGCGCCTGAATCCCCACCGCATTTTTCTCGATGGTTTCATGGCTGAGCAGCACCCGCTCCTGGCTCTTGCCGCTGGGGTCTCCGATCATGGCCGTAGCCCCGCCCACTAGCGCAATCGGCCGATGCCCATGCCGCTGAAACTGAGCCAGTAGCATGATTTGCATCAGATGCCCGATATGCAGGCTCTCCGCCGTCGGATCAAAACCCGCATATAAAGTCACCGGCCGCGCCAGCTTGTCCGCTAAATCGAAATCCGACTTCTGGCTGACAAATCCGCGTTCCGTTAAGGTGGTAATCACATTTGACACAATTTTTAGCCTTTCGAAACTTCTTGTAGATCTAAAATAAAATATGATACAGGATATACCCCTCATAAGCAAGCCGGATGTATGACAGCAATGGTGATTGGCCGTATTTTAAAAAACCAGCCGAATATATTTCCTGGTTTGTCGGAATTTTCCTGTCTAGCGAAATCCCCTTCTGAATATGTTTATCACAAAAATTCTCGAATTATTTTTTATTGTTAAATTCCGACATGTATCCATATAAATACATGTAAATAATATATTTATGTATATATTCGCATTTTATTAACAGTTGTGTGAATATAAATCCTTTATTTATAATGCTTTTTGTTTTGACATCCTATATATTGTGAGTTATCCTTCCCTTTAGTCGATATATAGAGTATAAAAAAATAAATTATTAAACACCTGTGTTTCTGAGTGGATGTCATTTATTCGGAAAATTGATAATTTAGGTCTCATAACTCGTGCGATGCCCGTTTTGTAAAGAAGACCAGGATAAGGTAATTGATTCCCGCTCCAGCGAGGGGGGCCGGATTATTCGGCGCAGGCGGCAATGCCTGGTTTGCAAACGCCGTTTCACCACCTATGAACGAGTGGAAGATGCGGTAAAACTGACGGTGGTAAAAAAAGATGGCAGCCGGGTTCCCTACAATCGGCAGCGCATTATCGCCGGTGTGCAAAAGGCTTGTTACAAAAGGCCGATATCCATGCAGCAAATCGAAAATCTGGCAGAAGAAGTAGAGGAAGAAATCTTCCGCCGGCAGGGCCAGGAAGTTTCCTCCCGTTTCATCGGCGAACAGACCATGACTCGCCTGAAAGTTCTTGACCAGGTTGCCTATGTCCGCTTTGCCAGCGTCTATCGGGATTTCCAGGATTTAGGCCAGTTCATCGAAGAAGTCAATGAAGTAATGGACCGGAAGGAACCGGCCCCGGGACAGAAAAAACTTTTTGATGATTAGGGTACTCGCATGCAGTTGCAGGTAGAAAAAAGCGACGGTTCTCTGGAAGTGTACTTTCACACCAAAGTGCTGGCCACCATTACGGTTGCCTTGAGCGAAGTCGGCGATTACCAGGAGACGGTCGCCGAACAGCTCGCCGAGGCGGTGAGTCTGTATCTGCGGCATCATTATGGTACCAGTCGGGTTTCCACTCATGAAATTCAGTTCATGATCGAGGTCGTACTGGCGGATACCGGCCAGGAAAAAGCGGCGATGGCCCTGCAGGAGTATCGCCTCAACCGGCAGATTAAACGAAATCGGGTTGAAGTGGTCAAACGGAGTATTCCTCAAAGAATCTTTAATGCCCGCCGCTCTCTCCTGGATTATGAACAGTGCGAAGTTCAGCCATGGAATAAGTCGGTGATTGTTCGGGAGTTGGAAAGAGAGAGACACCTGCCCCGCGGCCTGGCGAGAGTCATTGCCGGGGTGGTGGAAGAGAAAGTTCTAACTCTGGGTTATCGCCAAATCGATTCCACTTTGATTCGCGCCCTCGTGGACAACGAATTTCTGGCGATGAGGCAAGCGGAAAAAGCCCTGGCTGAACCAAAACACGCAAAGGAGGTCGAAGAGGAAACTCCCGTTGCCGCCGTCTGCTGACGGCAATGGGATCCGGTGTTGCTGTCAAAAGAACAGGCAGTATTCAGTACCGCGCCACGGCTAAGTACCGCTTCTTTTGGCAGCAGCCGTTTTAAAAGTACTCTGGCGGCTGGAAGCCCCAGTAGTAGGGATAACGCCAAAGTGTTATCTATTCCCCGCACGGATGTCAGGGTAACTTGGGAGATCGTGCAAACGATCGAAACCCGTTCAGTCAGGTGTTGAGAGCACGGATGACTTGTCCATAACGTTTACAAACCTCAATAGCGAGGCAACCAATCCGGAAGCGTTTTGGCAGCCTAACAAAAAAAGGCTTTGTAGCTACTGGACCGCACCTGACTATTTTTATATCATACCAATATATGGCAATCTGACTTACAAACGGAGTCTATAAAAAATGCGAAAACACCTGTATCGTCGTCATGTCATCTTGTTTGTTGTCCTGTTCCTGAGCATCGTTCCGGCGGCGGGCATGGCTCAAGCAAACAATTTCGTCAAACTACGGGAAATGCAGCAGCGGGACCGCTGGTTGCAGGATCATCTTTTGACCCCCAAAACCGCCAGCCTGCCGTTTTCCTTCCTTTATGGTGAACAGGATTCAGGGGATTTCCTGCCTGTCTGGCGGAACAGGATCCGGCAGGAAAAACTCGATGCCGCCCGCACCCGGCATATTCTAACCTGGAAAGATCGCCGTACCGGGCTGGAAGTCAACTGTGCAGCAGTAGTCTATTCGGACTATCCGGTAGTGGAGTGGACGGTTTATCTCACCAACACCGGCAAAACAGCTACCCCCATCTTAAAAGACATCCAGGCTCTGGATATCCAGATGGAACGCGGCGGCGACGACGAATTCCTCTTGCACGGAATCAAAGGCGATTTTTGCACCGCCGACAGTTTTGAGCCATACCAGATACCCCTTGTTCCCGATTTGGTAAAAAACTTTGCGCCCCCTCCTTATTCCGGCAAATCGTCGGACGGCCCGGAAGGCTGGCCTTATTTTAATCTGCAAATACCGAACGGCGGCCTGATGCTGGCGGTGGGCTGGCCGGGCCAATGGGCCGCTTCCTTTACCCGCGACAATGACGACGGCCTGCGAATCAAGGCCGGCCAGCAGTTGACCAATCTGGTGCTCCAGCCCGGCGAGCAGATCCGTACCCCCTTGATCGCCCTGGTCTTCTGGGAAGGAACCGATGTAATTCGGGCTCAAAACCTCTGGCGGCGCTGGTATATGGCCCATGTCATTCCGAAAGTGAACGGCCAGCCGCAAGGCCCGCTGGCCCAGATTCAGGTCGGTGCCTCAGAGGACAACATTGAGTACGTGAAAAAGTTTCTGGACGCCGGAATTCACGTGGACCTCTGCTGGCGCGACGCCGGCGGCGCCCATACCTGGTATCCCAACCGCAACGGCCCCTACAAAGGCAACGATTCCTGGCTCAATACCGGAACCTGGGAAATCGACCCGGAGCGATACCCCAAAGGCTTCCGGCCGTTCTCCGACTGGGTTCACACCCAGGGCATGAAGTTTGTCCTGTGGTTTGAGCCGGAACGGGTGGGCGATCCCAATTCCTGGCTGGGCCAGAATCACCCCGAATGGCTGTTGCACCCCGGTTCCGTCGGCCTCATTCTCGATGAGGGCAATCCCGACGCCCTGGCTTGGCTGATCAACCATATCGACGGCATGATCAAGTCCCAGGGCATCGACTGGTATCGGGAAGACATGAATGGCGGCGGCCCCTGCCCCAGTTGGCGAAACCACGACGCACCCGACCGCCAGGGCATCACGGAAAACTTCTATGTCCAGGGCCACCTGGCTTTTTGGGACGAACTCAAACGCCGCAATCCCCATCTGTGCATCGATTCCTGCGCTTCGGGCGGCCGCCGTAATGATCTGGAAACCATGCGGCGGGCCGTACCCCTGCTGCGGAGCGATTTCCAGTTCCCCACCATGGAAGGCGTTGTGGAAGCCAACCAGGCCCATACCTACGGCCTCTCCTTCTGGCTGCCGTTCCAGGGCACCGGGACCTATCATTATGATCCGTACTCATTCCGCAGTTTCTACATACCTGGTTTCGGCATGGGCGGTCTGAATCCGGAGAACACCGCCGCCCAGCAGCAGGCCTACGCCGAATGCCGCAAAATCGCGCCCTGTATGTTCGGTGACTACTACCCCTTAACCGCCTACAGCCGCCAGCTCGACCAGTGGATTGCCTGGCAGTTTGACCAGCCCCAGCAGGGTGACGGAGTCGTACAGGCCTTCCGCCGCAAAGAGAACCAGCAGGAATCCCAGACGTATCGTCTGCAAGGGCTGGATCCGGCGGCGGAGTATGAACTCACCAACTTCGATGTCGATGGTTCCACCAAAGCCTCCGGCAAAGAACTCATGGAGACCGGCCTGGCCGTACCCATCAAGAACACCCCCAGCTCCGCCATCATCATGTATCGCCGTATCCAGTAGAAGAAAAGATACAGTAATGATGTACTAGTTGTTACCGCGCACCTGCATCGGGATCGCATACAGCGATGTCATCGCCGTAACAAACAGCGTCTTGCCGTTCTCGCCGCCGAAACACACATTGGCCGGCCGTTCCGGAATCTTAATCGCCGCTAGCTTCTTACCCTGCGGATTGTACACATCCACCGTGCTGTCTGCCTGGTTCGTCAAATATACATTCCCCCGTTCATCCATCGTCATCCCGTCCGAACCGCTGTCGGCAAACAGCTTCTTGTCCGCCAGCGTTCCGTCGGCGGTAATCCGGTACTCGTACGTCTTACTGTCCCCGTGATCAGCAATATACAGCTTCGTGCCGTCCGGCGTCCCGATCACCCCGTTAGGCCGCACCAGATCACCCGCTACCCGGACCACTTTACTCCGGTCCGGCGTCAGATAATATACATGCTCCCCATCCTGTTCAATTCCGTCCCTGTTTCCATACCGCGGATCGGTAAAATAAATCCCGCCCTTCGAATCGATCCACAAATCGTTGGGGCTGTTGAACTTCTTCCCCGCATACCGCTCCGCCAGCACCGTCACCTTCCCCCCCGGATCGATGGATACCAACTGGCGGCTGCCGCCCGCACAGGCAATCAGATTCCCGCCGCCGTCAAACATCAGGCCGTTGGCCCCCCCGGAATTTTCCAGAAACGTCGAAAACTTGCCGTCCGCCGACCACTTGTGAATCCGGTTGTTCGGTATATCGCTGAAAAACACATTCCCCGCCGCATCCCCCGCCGGCCCCTCCGTAAAGGCAAAACCGCCCGCCAGCTTGGCCGCCTCTGCTCCCGGCGCCACTACCGGCGGCTGCTTATCCACCCCCGGCA
>JAKJEP010000092.1 GCA_022705365.1 Planctomycetota bacterium
CGGTATTTGATCGCCCGCTCGGAATTCCACGAACGGAATACCGCATTGATCGCGTGTTCCAATTGCTCCCTGGGATTCTGCGGAAAGAGTTTCCCGATCTGTTTGTGGTACACCTCCTTGTAGATCCCCACCAGTTCCTGAAGCTGCCCGGCGTTCAATTCGTTGTCCAGTTTCACGCCCACCCGCTTCTTCAGCGATTCAATGGCATGTTCGAAATGATCATGATGGCAGCCCATCACCACATCGCCGAACATGTCAATAAACCGGCGGTAGGAATCATAGGCAAACCGGGCATTGCCGGTCTTGGCGATAATCCCCTGGATTACCGCGTCATTCAATCCCAGGTTCAGCACCGTATCCATCATCCCCGGCATGGACGCCGCCGCCCCGCTCCGCACCGACACCAGCAGCGGCTTCTGCGGATCCCCCAACTTAGCGTTCATCGCCTTCTCCAGCTTCGCCAGATTCGCATCCACCTGCTTGGCCAGATCGCCCGGCCACTTCCCGCCCGATTTGTAATACGCATCGCAGGTTTCCGTCGCAATCGTAAAGCCCGGCGGCACCGGAATCCCCAGATTCGTCATTTCCGCCAGATTCGCACCTTTACCGCCCAGTAAATTCCGCATTTTGGCATCGCCCTCGGCTTTGCCATTACCAAAAAAATAAACCATTTTCTGGGTTTTTGCCATCGCTCTTATCCTTTCTATATTGGCTATCTAACCTTCTGTCAGCTCAAGCTGATTTCTTATTTCTTTTACCAACCGATAAAACTCGGCTATGGTAAGATAGACAACCTTAGGTGTCAATAGGATTTAAATACAAATATGAATTAATTTGGCTTTTCTCTGTAACATACGTTTCTCCTCTGCGTATAATCTGTACCAATGTACTGGGCTTCGGCAAGCCCCCAAACCGGAAAGGAATCCCATAAAACTGGACGGAACCGCCAAAAGACAACATGAACAACCAAAAGCAGCTCTGGCTCTCCAATACCAGGCGGTCGAATAGCTTTTGATGCTGGCGTCAAACTTAACTTTCTCGTGATTCACCAGTTACAATCAATACCGGAAATGTATCCCATGACATGTCACATACAATCGATCCTCTGCCTGCTGTTTCTTATCTGTACCCGGCTGCCGGCGGCGGCCCGCCCTCCGCTCCAACCGGACAACAGCGACATCGAAACACAAACCTTGTCGGAACACGTCCACTATCTCACCCAGCCGCATCTGGAAGGGCGCAGACCCTTTACCCAGGGCGCTGCCCTGGCCCGTGCGTATATAAAATCCCTCTACCAGCAATACCGCCTGAAACCCTGGGCCAACCGCTCTGCCTACGAACAGCCTTTTGGCCTGGGAGCCAATCTAATCGGCGTTTTGCCCGGCACCGACCCCGACCATACCGGCGAAATCGTCCTGCTCTCCGCCCATTATGACCACATGGGGCAGACGCCCCTGGGTTTCTGCCCCGGCGCCGCCGACAATGCCTCCGGCGTGGCCGCCCTGCTGGAAATTGCCCGGGTATTGTCCGCTAGCCCGAATCCTCCCCGACGTTCCATCGCCTTTGCCGCTTTCGACTGCGAAGAAATGGGCCTGCTCGGCTCCTTCGCCTTCACCTGCCAGCCTGATTTCGATCCCGCCCGGTTCGTCGCCGTCGTCAATATCGACCTGATCGGCAGATACTTCATGGACGTCGTGAAACAGGCTCTCTTCGTTTCCGGTACGGAAAATTATCCCTCGCTGGAAGAGCAGATAATCCGCTGGGGACAAAAGCAAAATCTTAGAATTCTGCCCATCGGGGCGGACTTCTCCACCTTGCGCAGCGATCATGCCCCCTTCGAAACCTACGGTTTCCCCTGCCTGTTTTTCAGTTGCGGAACCTTCCCCGATTACCACAAACCCGGCGACACGGCCGACCGGCTCGATTACCAGGCTATGCAGCAGTCCGCCCGCCTCATCCTCGATACCGTTCGATATTTTGCCAGCGCTGAATCCATCGAAGCCCCCGTCCTCTCCAACGCCGGCTCCCGAAACGAACTCCGTTCCATCCAATATGCCTTACAGGAGATCGGCAATCACTATGAACAGGCCGGTTTCAGCCTTCCGCAAAAACAGCAGATTGAATCCCTGGCTCGTCTGGCCGGCCAATATCTGGCCGATGAAAATTACACCCTCGAAAAACGCCGGCAGTTCATCGCCCAGGGGCTGGAAGAGATTCTGCCGCTCCTGATGAAAATGAATCGTTCCATTTCTCCCGATATCTACCGCTGGGTAATGGACCATCGCCTGGCAGTTATCGATGCCTCCCGCCAAATTATACGGGATCTCCTCCACCAGAAATCCCTCCTCCTGCATATTCCCAAAATCTCCTGCCGCCTTTATGACCTGGCCGACCACGAAATCCGGATTACCGAAGCGGAAAACGGGCAATATCATCTCTCCGTCTTTCTGCAGGAGCTTGCCCTCGAATTCGATATCAAAAACTGGGGCAGCAAACGAACCAGAAAACTCCAACTGACGGAAACGGCAGATAACGACTGCATCGGTACCCGGAACCAAATCATCGACTTCTGCCTGTTGAAATGGCTCTCTCAACCGCAAATCCCCTCCTACGGCCGGTCCTGGCACAAGGTCCTCCTCAAATTCACCGGCGAAGATCATGGCCCCGCTTTTTCAGACTGGCTCCGCTGGCATCTGGCTCAAACCGGCCTGCCCGACCAGCAGCAATGGCTGCTCTCCCTCCGGCAAAGCGACCATCCCGACCTGGTTAGAATTTCCCTTCCGTAACGGAACCGACAAAAATTGATATTGAAATCCAAAAACAGCTTTGGCTCCCCAACAACAAGGAATCAAAGAGCTTTTGACATTGGACGCTGGCGTCTGTCGTAAGGTTTACCTGAAATTTTTATCAGATAATTTACTTAATGTTGTTTCCGTTTTAACCATATTCGTACGGGCGGCTTAGCATATTTTGTATCTTTATATACAAATAGTAATATCTTTTTACATATTGTAAATTATACATTTATAGTAATTTTTTTCTTTTTTTGTATAATTAATTGTTAACCATTGTCTTTCCTGACCAGATTTTTATAACGCTGCCATGTTGAAATAAATTCGGAATACCCGGCAAAATTCCATTTCTTTTCTTGACGTGCTTGGAGTGATCTTGGTATGATGCAATTTGGGTCGCGGGTACCCCTCCCGCTGTCGGTTGCCCCCCCCCAGCTGACAGCACCCCGCGGCCCTTTTCTTTTTCAGCTCGAAAGGAGTATGACGTCATGGATAACTCGCCTGCCTCATCCCAGCCAATTTGCTGTCCTCCATTTAATCCGGACCCCTGGGACCGCAAGGAAATCCGCTGGCAGGACCGGCTCTTCCTGAAAGATCGCGTCACCAGCTTTCTGCACATTCCCTTGAATTTCGGAAGCGTCATGCGCCGAAATATGGAAAAAATCCAGCAAGCCGGCGCCCTGGACACCGAACAGATTGTCCTCTCCGACGAAAACTCACTCTGGGGAGCTGACGTTTATATCGCCGTCAGTCAATCCGTTGCCGGTTCCCAGACCATTCCGCTCTCGGGTACTTTCCTGGCCAGAGTCTTTGAAGGACCCTACAAAAATATCCGCCGCTGGATGCAGGAAATGGAAACCTATGTCGCTTCCCAGGGCCGGCAGATCCGGAAGCTTTATTTCTTCTACACCACCTGCCCCCGCTGCGCCAAAAAATACGGCAAAAACTATGTCGTCCTGCTGGCGCAAATTTGACGGAAAGCCAAAAGTCAATAGGGACTTCCAAAAACAGCTCTGGCTCCCCGGTAACAAGGGGACAACGAGCTTTTGACGCGGGCGTCTTTACTCCAGCTCCACCACCTCTTTATAGGACGGGACGGAAACCGACCAGCCGTTCTTTTCACGCAGATGGTCGGCGAATGTATGGGCGGTATTGGTTTCGCCGTGGATTACAAATACGTGTTTGGGCGGTTCTTTCAGGCCGGCAAGCCAGCGGTCCAGTTCCTCCCGGTCGGCGTGGCCCGAAAAACCGTTGATCTTGGCGATCCGGGCCCGCATGGGCAGGTTCTGGCCCAATATCCGGACTTCCTGTTCCCGGCCGGTCTCTTTGGCATCGTGGGCTTTTTCCAGAATCACCCGGCCCAGCGTACCCGCCGCCTGATACCCGACAAACAGTACCGTGCATTCCGGCCGGCTGATATTGTTGAACAGATGATGCTTGATCCGCCCGCCCGTGCACATCCCGGAACCGGCAATCACCATCACCGTGCCGGTGATATTGTTAATCGTCTTGGACTCCGCCGTCTTCTGCACCATCGTCAAGCCCGGTAGTTCAAAGGGAGAAGTATTGGAATGAATCCGTTTAATCATTTCTTTATCATACAATCCGGGATGTTCCTGAAATACTTTCGTTACGCTGACCGCCATGGGGCTGTCCAGAAACGTCATCAGATAGGGTACGCATCCTTCCAGCAGCAGTTCATTCAGATAATACAATATCTCCTGTGCCCGTTCGATGGCAAAGCTGGGTACAATGATATTCCCGCCCGCCCGCTTCGTCTCCCGTATCGCCTGGCAGAGCTTCTCCTTTACCCGCTCCCGGCTCTCATGAATCCGGTCCCCATACGTGGACTCCACCAGCACATAATCCGCCTGCTCAATCAGGGTGGGATCCTTCAGGATCGGCCGGTCCCACCGCCCCACATCCCCCGAAAACAGAATCGTCCGGCTCTGTCCGTTCTGCTGCACCCGGACCGTGATCGCCGCCGCCCCCAGAATATGCCCAACATTGTGAAAACACGCCTCGATCCCCTCCGCCACCTCGACCGGCTTTTCATAGCGGCAGGGCTGAAACAGCGGAAAACACTCCTGGGCATCCTCTGTCGTATAAAGCGGTTCTTCCGGAAAAGGTCCCTTCCGTCCTTCTTTTTTGTGCCGTTTCTTTTTAAAGTTGGCGTCTTCTTCCTGCAGGTGAGCCGCATCCAGCAAAACGATTTTCGCGATTTCCTGCGTAGCCGACGTGCAATAGATGATCCCCTGGAAGCCCTCCTGCACCAGCCGCGGCAGCCACCCGCAGTGATCCAGATGCGCATGGGTCAAAAGCACCACGCGGATGGAGGAGATGGGTACCGGAAAATCATCCCAGTTCCGCTCCTGAAAATCCCGCTCCTGGTACAACCCGCAATCCACCAGGATCCGCACGCCATTGGCCTCTAGCAAAAAACGGGATCCCGTCACATTCTGCGCCGCCCCCAGAAAACTCAGTTTGATATCCATTCTCAATCCTCAACTGTAAGTCGTTTGGATTTTTCAAAGTACCATTCTCATCACTGCTAACCACATTATACGCAACAATGGGTTCAGGTAAAGAACGATATCCCGCCCCGGTGTAATCCGCCCCATGCCCCCTCTCTTACGGATAGGCCAGCTCAAACATATCCGTACACGACCGGATGATTTCCCGCATGGTGCCGGGTACGGATAGTGTATCGTGCGCAACACCATTCAAATAGGAAATATCTTCCTTCCCAAAGAATGCCACCTGCATATCCGCGCGATCTTTCAAGAAGAAGGGCCCCTCCAGCTCGTTCCTGCCCAGCGGATCCCCCAGCTCATCGAACGCCACGATTACTTCCGGATTGAACGGGTCCAGCCGGTTATACCGAACCACCACCGCCGTCTTGCCGCTCTTCAGCGTTAACTTGCTTCCTACCTGGAACGGCTGGATCACACTGGCGAAAATCTTCAGCACCTGTGGATCGTAAAAACGACGATAATCCCCATAAAACATCTCGTATAAGACCCGGTGCGGCGATTTGGCCTTTTGATACGGCCGCGTGGATATCGCCGCGGAATAGGCATCGGCCACCCGCATGATCCGTGCAAAAATATTGATTTGATCGCCCGGCAGCCCTTCCGGATACCCGCTGCCGTCCTGATTTTCATGGTGCTGCCGTATAATCTGCTTCACCATCGGGTCAATCGATTCCGGCAACATGGCCGCCCCCGTCTGCGGGTGCAGTTTGACCTGACGGATTTCCTCCCCGCTCAGCGGTTCCGCTTTCTGATACAGCTTCTCCAGCCCCACCATCCCGATATCATGAAAAATCGCCGCGGTGGCCAAAGGAGTAATATTCATGCCGTTCGGTAGGGTTTTCGCCGCACTGAGCCGCTCCCGCTCCTGTTTAATATAATTCCGAATCGTATTGCCGATCACCAGGCTCAGGTAAAAAACATTGGCGCAGTGCTCCTGCAGGTATTCATCCCAGGTATGGCTCTGTTCGATAATCGCCATCGTGATGGGATTATCCTGAAGATACTGGACCATCTCCTCGATCACCTTCTGAATCCCGGAAATATTATCGGCTTCCAGCGCCAGCCCCGAACTGAGCGTCTTGCTCACCCGCCCCACCACCGAGGCCACATTCCGGCGTACCTCCTGGGAAATCTTCTGATCCTTGAGAATATCTTCGAATTCCACTGCCTGATCCAGAACCGGATCAATAATCTGGACAGTCAACTCCGGAAATTTCCGCCGCAGAGCCTTGATGTCGTTTTCCGTAAGCTTGCGCCCACGTGCCAGTAAAATATTGAAGCGATTAACAATATTACTGGCCAGGCACATCCCCGGCTCTAGCTCATTTACATGCAGCAAAATCGGCATGAACTTCTAGTCCTCAATACACCCCGAACCTATATTATCGGACTCTTCTTTCCAGCATTCGCACGCTTCCAAACAAGTACATATACTCTGACGGAATCGCCAAAAGTCAGTATAGACATCAAAAAAAGGCCCTGAATCCCCAATAACAAGGGGTCCAGGAACTTTTGGCGCCGGTGTCTTCTCTAGCCCTGAAATCGGCATTTTCTGCTTCCAAATCCAGTTCCATCCCAAGCTCACCCCCGGTCTTTTTTAAACCCTAATATAATCATAATTACATATAAATACAGTACTTATAATAATCAACCTGGGAGACATGCGGAGATATTATTTTTTTTCGCTTAAATCTGCCTTGTTTGTCATACCGTAAGTTGGTAATAATATTTTCCCGGAAAACTTCTTTCTATGGAGTCATTGCACACGAAAAATGACAGAAACCAAGCCCGATAGCCCGATCCTGGATCCAGATCCTCACCTGCAAGCCCAAATCCGGCTGGCCATCAACCGCCAGCTCTCCGGGTTTGAATACCGCAGCAAAATCTGTATTCTCGGCATACCTTTGGTCCACATTTGCCGCGGCGGCCTCGGCAGCCAGGGCATTGCCAAAGGCATTATTGCCATCGGGGACATTGCCATCGGTTTTCTGGCCGTCGGCGGCCTGGCGGTCGGGTTTATCGCCCTCGGCGGGATCAGCCTGGGCATTATCGCCGTGGCGGGAATCGCCGGCGGACTGCTGGCCATCGGCGGCGTGGGTATCGGCCTGCTGGCTATTGCCGGCTGTGCCATCGGCCATACCGTATGGGGTGCTATCGCTATCGGCGTTTATGCCCACGGGGCGGTGGCCATCGGCTTACATCCCCTCGGCTCTCTCATGATCTCCCCCAGCGGCATCCAGTTTTCGCGCTAGCACCCTCGTCCTGCGGGTCTAAATTCTTTCACTGACCACTGTTGCAATCTGCTCCCGATTCGCTATAATATCCGCAAAATCGTAGGAAAGGCCTGTTTTTGGTGTTGCTTATGAAAAAATTCGTTTATCTGCTTTTGTTTGGCGCCCTGCTGCTTTCTCCGGCTGTACCCCCCTGCTTCCCGGAAACCCTGGTCCTCAACGATCAGGACCAATGGCAATCCGTCAGCGACTTGCCCGAAGATCTGGCCCTCATCCAAAATTATCTCGACCAGGGCAAACCCAAAAAAGCCAATAAAGCCGCCAAAAAATGGATCAAAAATAATCCCGATTCCCCCTATATGGATCAGGCCCTCTTCCTCAAGGCCCAGGCCCAGTTTGACCGGAAATTATATTATCAGGCCTTTCTCGATTTAGAGGACCTCTTAAACGAATATGGCACCAGCAAGCTCTTTATCCCCGCCCTCGAGCGGGAAGTCGAAATCGCTAACCTCTTTCTGGCCGGCAAAAAACGAAAAGTCTGGGGCTTTATCCCCGCCAGCGCCCGCACCGAAGCCATTGAAATCCTGGATATCGTCGCCGAACACTGGCCCGGCTCAGAACTGGCGGCCAGGGCCTTGATGACGCAGGCGGATTACTACTTCCAGAAAAACCGCTTTATCGAGGCCCAGCAGACCTATCAGGTCGTGGTGGACCAGTACAGCAAAAGCCAATATTACCAAACCGCCCTGCGGCTCAATGCCGAGGCCTCCCATGCCATCTATCTGGGCTACTATTACGACGGCAGTTCACTCGAAGATGCCAAATTCCGCTATCTGCAATACCAGGCCCGCTTCCCCGATGATGCCGCCCGCATCGGCGTAGGCCAGAGGCTGGACCGCATCAGCTGGCAGCAGGGGCAAAAAGAATACGAAATCGCCGATTTCTACCGCAGAACCAAAAAATACAGTTCCGCGAAGTATTATTGCCAGTATATTATGAAACGCTGGCCCGATACCGAATGGGCACAGAAGGCCAGAGATATGCTCGAAAAATATAATTTATAGTTTTTTATGCCTGACCGGACTCATTTCAGGCTATAATAAACTATTGTGATACATAGTACGGGAAAAATCATGACGGATATGTTCGGGCAAAAAAAAGTTAAGTCATTCAAAAACAATGGTTTATGCCGTTTTTGGCCGGCCTTGCTCCTCCTTGTGGCGCCGCTTGGCTGCCGGGACGTCGATCCGGACAAAGGCTATACCAGCAGAAATTTGTATAATACCGACATCGAAACCGTTTGTGTCGATATGTTTCAATCGGAGAGTTTCCGCCGCGGGGCAGAGTTTGAACTAACCCGGGCCGTCTGCCAGCAGCTCGAGCTGCACAGCCCTTACAAAATTGTCGCCGACCGCCGCCAGGCCGATACCGTTCTCTATGGCAGTATCAGCCGCATCGACGAAAAAGCTCTCACCCAGCAGCGGGAACTGGACCGCCCCATGCAAAGCCAGATTGTCGTCGTCGCCCAGGTCACCTGGAAAGATTTGCGCAGCGGCAATCTGATTCTCGACAATAAAAAATTCAAAGTCAGCGGCCAGTTTGCCAACCTGCTGGCCGCCGGCGAAAACAGCGCCATCCGCCAGGCCGTCAATGAAATGGCGGTCCAGATCGTTCAGGCCATGGAAGAACCCTGGTAAACCTCTTTCTTCACAAAAAAATATAAGGAACTGCATGACAAACAGTGACGACCATAAAACAGAATCCGATCCGGAAAATCAGCAGAAACGGTTTCCCGGCGCCCCCGGCGGGCCGGGACCTTCCAAATACCCCCGCAACCTCGCCAGTTGGATCGTCTTCCTGCTGATCTCCGCCATGCTGCTGGTGATGTTCATGAACACCTGGCAGCATTCCGAACAGATCTCCTACACCGAGTTTGAGCAGCGCATCAAAAACGGCGAAGTCCTGAAAGTTGTCATCTCCGACACCCTCCTGCTGGGCACCATGAAAGAAGAGGCCCTGAAAGGCAAAGACTCCAAAAGTCTCGATAAATTTGAAGTCATCCTGCCCAGCTCCGACAAACCCCAGGATTTATACCAGTTGCTCAGCAAAAACGGCGTCCCCTACGAATTCGAAAAACCCAACCTCTTTATCAACGTGCTGATTTCGTTGCTGCCCTGGTTTCTGCTCATTGCCATTATGTATTTCCTCGTCTTCCGCCAGTTCCGAGGCGCCGGCGGCGCAGGCATGTTGGGCAGCTTCGGTCGCAGCCGCCATCGCGTCAGCTCCAAGGATCAAGCCAAAGTAACCTTTGAACACGTCGCCGGCATCGACGAAGCCAAGGACGAGGTCAAGGAAATCATCCTGTTCCTCCGCAATCCCAAAAAGTTCCAGCGGCTCGGCGGCAGAATCCCGCGCGGCGTCCTGCTGGTCGGCGAACCGGGCTGCGGCAAAACCCTGCTGGCCAAGGCCATCGCCGGCGAGGCCGATGTTCCTTTCTTCAGCATCTCCGGCAGCGACTTCGTCGAAATGTTCGTCGGCGTCGGGGCCTCCCGCGTCCGCGACCTCTTCAAACAGGCCAAGGAAAACTCCCCCTGCATCATCTTTCTCGATGAAATCGACGCCGTCGGCCGCAAACGCGGCGCCGGCATCGCCGGCGGCGGCCACGACGAACGCGAACAAACCCTCAACGCCATCCTCGTCGAAATGGACGGCTTCAGCACCAACGATCAGGTCATTGTCATCGCCGCCACCAACCGCGCCGATATCCTCGACCACGCCCTCACCCGCCCCGGACGCTTCGACCGCCAGATCTACGTCCCCCTGCCCGACATCAAGGGCCGCATGGAAATCCTCAAAGTCCACGCCAAAAAAGTCAAGCTGGGACCCAACGTCGATCTCCAGCGGCTGGCCCGCGGCACCTCCATGTTCAGCGGCGCCGACCTGGAAGCCATTATCAATGAGGCCGCCCTCGCCGCCACCATGGAAAACAAGGATTTCGTCGAAATGGTGGATCTGGAAGAGGCTCGCGACAAAGTACGCTGGGGCCGCGCCCGCCGCAGCCGCGTCGTTGACGAAAAGGACAAGATCTCCACCGCCTACCACGAATCCGGCCACGCCCTGGTCCAATCTCTCCTCAAAGATGCCGATCCCGTTCACAAGGTCAGCATTATCCCC
>JAKJEP010000093.1:0-244 GCA_022705365.1 Planctomycetota bacterium
GCCCTGGCAATCCGATCCATGGCCTCGATCTGCTGGGAAGCGGGCATCCAGCCCCAGTTAGAATCGCAAATCAGGCCGCGAAACGGCTGGCCGCCGGGCCTAGGGGAATAATACTGCCGCAGCAGGCGCCGCCAGAGATTATGACCTCTGATTCTATCTTTTTCCCAGTACAGAGCAAGAATGCGCGGAGTTCGGATTTGCTCCCCCGGATAGAGGGAAAGTTCCGTGCGGTCCATACCGGCGG
>JAKJEP010000093.1:430-10655 GCA_022705365.1 Planctomycetota bacterium
CCCGCCTCACTGCCGCGGGCATGATATAAGATGAAGTTGCCGTTATCGGGGCGGCTAAAGGACATATTCAGGGCCTGAACATCCTTGAGAATGGGGGTATCCTTGTCGCCGGTGTTTTTGAAGTACACGACCCATTCGGCGGCGGGATAGGAGGTATATTCGGTTGCTTCACAGCGAATCTGAAGTAAAGTGGCCGGGTCGGTAAAGGTTATAGTATGCAGGACGCGATCAGGGGAGAGACTCTTTTCTGTCTGGTTTACTTGCCAGGCGGAAAGAAGCTCGGAAGAGGGCTTGCCTTCATACATGAAAGAAAAAGGGATGGAAGCAGCGGGCGCGATGACAAAATGCTCCGCCACCCACTGACGGGAAAGGTTGATTTCCGGCTGGGAGGGGGAAATGGCAAGGACAAGACTACAAAGGGATAAAATTATTATAGCCGATATTTTACTTTTGAACATAGCTTATATCCTATTTCTATCTATAGTTACCTATTATTTGCGGCAGTTTAGGGTAGATCGGTGGTGACGTCAAGATTCTTCTGCACAAATTGATCAGGCAGAATTTCAAGGTACCAATCAGGCAAACTATCAGACGATTCTGACATTTTGCCGTTTTATTTTAGCATTTCATAGGTAATAATCAGGGCGGCAGGTTTTTCTTTAGCGGTTATCTGCAGGCCGGTTTCCATAAGGTCGCGGCCGGTATAAGTCCGGGGCTGGTTGACGTCCAAATCAGTAACGATATATTCGGCGTCGGGATTGAGGCCGTTGAGTTTGCAGGTTTGAGATTCTTCGTTGTTTTCGTGGCGCCGGAAGGCCTGCACCATACCCTGCCCCAGATCAGGCCGGTCATACTGCCAGGCTATCCAGACATTGTTGCGGAGACTGTAGCCGGTGAGCGGATAGAAATCACCATAGTAGTATGGGGAGATCTGCCGGAATTGAGCAATCAGGCGGCGTAAGAAATCGTAGTCATAATCATCCCGCTTGACGTCCACGGATATACCAAGACTGGGCGACATGCCGGAGCGGAAGAAGTAGGAGTCAATCTTGTCCGGCGGGGGTATGGGGGGACAATCCGGAGGCGGCAGCGCCGACTTTCCGACGATATAACCCGCACCATGGTACGGTACCCACTGGGAAAGTCCATAGTGATGGCACTGCTGGCTGGTCGGCTCGCCGACATAATCGGTGCGGTGCAACGGGACGGCCCGGCGCAGCGTTTCCAGATCATTGCGACGTCCGCCCGAGGCGCAGCAGTCCAGCCGCAGATTCGGCTGCCGGCGGCGAAGCTCATCCCACCATCCCAGGTAGCCCTGGTTGTGCAGATTCTCGGTCATGCCCTGGCGATCCGGTGCGTCTTTGGACCGCCCGCCAGAGGTCTATCGGGGGAATATTGAAATCCTGGCGGTAAAAATCAACACCCTGCTCGCGAATGAACTTATCGATGTGCTCAAGAATCCATTGTCGCGCGGCAGGGTCTCCCAGATTCAGCAGCCGGCTATCCCACACCACTTGCGAACTCAGCCACTCCGGATGGTTTTTGGCCAGCCAGGAGTTGCCATCGCCGACTCGTTCCGGCTCGAACCAGGTGACGA
Organism: Planctomycetota bacterium; assembly: GCA_022705365.1. Classification (GTDB taxonomy): domain Bacteria; phylum Planctomycetota; class Phycisphaerae; order Sedimentisphaerales; family SM23-30; genus JAKJEP01. The sequence continues at coordinate 2,028 of JAKJEP010000093.1, forward strand.
GTATCGCCCCCCTGGCGTGCAGATGGTCGCTGACCGGCTTCAAGCCATTGGGGAATCGCGCCGGATCCCACTGCCAGGTACCGGTCCCCCACCAGTCGCCCGGACAGATAAACCAACCCGCGTCTATGTCCCAGGCGTCGGGTGTGATTCCTCTCTGAACGAAGAGATCAATGTACTCTTTCTGATTCTGTTCGGTAACGGTCGTGAAGCCGATCTGCCCCTGATTCCCGCCCATGAATTGCGGAGCCGGGAGTTTGCCATCGGGTGTCCGGGGAAGGTTGTGGACAATCATCCAACTGCGCCAAAGATTCTGCGCCCGCAACCGATCTGTTCCCTGCCAGAACAGCAAAACCGTCAAGGGGGTTCGGATTTCTTCGCCGGGCTGGAGGTATAGATGAGTCAGTTCCTGTCCGGCGGTGATGTGCAGGCCGGTGCCGCTATCACGGGTGAAAGAACTGGCCCACCCGCCAGGCCAGCCGATAACCAGGATTAAACCGCCGCCGGACATTTGCAGGTTGTAAAAAGGATAAGCGCCACAGGTACCCATCCCGTAGCTGGGGACAAATCGCTGAACAGTTCCGGGGCCCAGCGTTTGCTGGTAAGGCTGGTAGCTGTCGGCGGTGCAGGAATCGCCCTTGATGCCATGCAGAACAAACTCACTTTCTTCGCCCCGCTGAAACGATACGTTCAAGCTCTGGATATTCTCGAGGATTGGCGTGTTTGAGCTGCCGGTATTTTTGAAGTACACGGTCCACTCAACCACAGGATAATCGGCATATTCCACTGATTCACAACGAACCTGTAAGGCCGTGGCAGGATCACTAAAAACAAGGGTGCGGGAAAGACGGTTTGCATCAAGCTGCTTTGGGGATTTTTCCAGCTTCCATCCCGCCAGAATTTCCACGGACGGCTTACCATTGTACAGGAAGGAAAAGGGAATGGAGGAAACGGAAGCAGATTCCAGATGATCCCTTGCCCATTGATGGGCGATTTGCTGTTCCTGCGAAGTGGGCGAAACCGCCAAAGACCAGTTCCAGAGCGAAAAAATCAACCCTATGGTTACTATGATTCGTTTCCACATGGTCATGACTCCTAACCAGATAGCCTAAACTACTATTTTATTTTACCAATTCATAGGTAATCACTAAAGCAGTGGGTTTTTCTTTGGCCGTCAGAAGCAGGCCGGTTTCCAGTAGGTCGCGGCCGGTGAATTTTTGGGGCTGGTTCATATCCAGGTCGGTGACGATATAATTGGCATCGGGATTCAGGCCTTGCAGTTTATAGGTCTGGGATTCTTCGCTGTTTTCGGCACGGCGGAAGGCCTGGACCAGACCAGCACCCTTTTCGGGCATATCGAACTGCCAGGCCATCCAGACGGTCTCCTCCAGGCTGTAGGGCGTGAGTGGGTAAAAGTCGCCCCAATAGTAGGGAATGATCCGCCGCCACTCGGCCATAAAGCGGCGCATGTCGGCGTAGTCCAGCGTGTCCTTGCGGGTGTCTTCGGCCGTGCCGATCCAAGGAGCCATATTGCTGCGCTGGACATAGCGGCTTCCGGTCATCGGACAGCCGGCCCCAAAGTAGGGCAGCCAAGGTGCCAGACCATACAACTGGCACTGTGACGATATTGTGCCACCGGCAAGATCACTTTTTGACAAAGGCACGCCTCGGCGCATCATTTCAAGAACATTGCGCTGACCTCCGCTGGCGCAACTGTCAAAAGGCATGTTGGGATGGCGTTTCTTAAGCTCATCCCAGAAGGCGAGCAATCCGGCGACCTGCCTGATTTCGGTGATGCCCTGTCGGTCTTGCGGCTCCTCATAGCGCCAGTATTCGAGTGGATCGAAGTTATAGTCCTGACGGTACATGTCGATGCCGTTCTCCACGATCAGCTTGTCGATCGTGTCGACCAGCCATCGGAACGCATCGGGATTGCCCAGGTCGATGAGCCTGGCAGGTTCATTCGGACCATACAGCCACTCGGGATGATTCCGGTACAGCCAACTTCCAGGCACTGCCCGTTCCGGTTCGAACCACACAGTGAGTTTCAGGCCCTGGGCGTGAGCGGCATCAGCTACCTCGCGCAGGCCTCTCGGGTAGCGGGACGGATCCGCCACCCACGTGCCGGTGAACCACCAGTTATTCTCGCAGGGATACCAGCCAGCGTCCCGCCACCAGTAGTCGAATTTGAGGCCTCTGGCGGCGCAGCCTTGGAGTATCGTAATTTCCTCATGGGCGCCGTCGTAGAAACTCAGGCTTGAGGCCGAGATAATGGGAGGAAAGGGCTTACCCCCCGGTCGGGGCAGGTTGAGGTCGATCATCCACCGCCGCCAGATGTTCTGCGCTCTGACTCGGTCCGCACCATCATAAAATTGGAGGACCACCAGCGGGGTACGGACTTCCTCGCTTGGGTGCAACTTGAAGTAAGTCTTCTCCTGCCCGCCAATGATATGCAGGGCGCTGCCGGCATCCCGGTTGAAGGTTGCCGACCACTGGCCCACCCAACTTAAGACGACAATCAGGCCCTGTTTGCCCCATTGCAGGTTGAAATAGGGCATGTTCACGTTCATAGGCCGCCCACCAAAGGTTCCGATGAGCAGTTCCTTGGCGGGCGGCAAGGGTGTCGTAAACGGCTGGAAGTCCTGCGAGGTTGTCATACTGCCCTGGTTGTGGTACAGGACGAACTCGGCATCATCCTTGTCTCGCTGGAGCGAGATGTCCAATGCCTGGATATTCTCCAGAATGGGTGTATCTTCCTGGCCGGAGTTCTTGAAATACGCGGTCCACTCAACCACAGGATAATCGGCATATTCTACCGATTCACAACGAACCTGTAAGGCCGTGTCAGGATCATTGAAAATAAGGGTGCGGGAAAGACGGTTTGCATCCAATCGCTTTTGGGATTTTTCCAGCTTCCATTTCGAAAGTATCTCAGAGGACGGTTTGCCGTCGTATAGAAAGGAAAAAGGAACGGAGGAAACGGAAGCAGATGCCAGATGGTTTATTGCCCATTGCTGGGCGATTTGCTGTTCCTGCGAAGTGGGCGAAACCGCCATTGACCAGTTCCAGAGCGAAAAAATCAATCCTATGGTTACTATGATTCGTTTCCACATGGTCATGACTCCTAACCTGATGGCCTAAACTACTGTTTTATTTTACCAATTCATAGGTAATAACCTGAGCGGCAGGTTTTTCTTTGGCCGTTACCTCGATACCGGATTCCATGAGTTCGCGGCCGGTGCGTTTTTGGGGCTGGTTCACATCCAGGTCGGTAACGATATAGTTGGCGTTGGGATTGAGGCCGCGGAGTTTGTAGGTTTGCGACTCTTCGGTATTATCGGGGCGACGGAAGGCCTGGAGGACACCGCGGCCCTGTTCGGGCAGGTCATACTGCCAGGCGAGCCAGACCTCGTTGCTGAGAGTGTAGTCGGTGAGGGGGTAGAAGTCGCCAAGGTAACAGGGGGTAACCAGCCGGAACTGGTCGAATAACCGGCGGGCCAGATCGTAGTCGAGATTTTTGTCTCGCAAATCGAGTCCAACCGTCAGGCTGGGGGACATGGCGGAACGGAAATAGTAGGGAACGATTTCGTCCGGAATAGGAACCATCGGACAATCCGGCGGTTCGATGACCGATTTGCCGACCATAAAACCGGTGCCGTGATAGGGAATCCACTGGGACAGGCCGTAGTGATGGCACTGCTGGCTGGTCGGTTCGAAGTTGTAGTCGGTGCGGTGCAGGGGAACAGCCCGGCGCATGGCCTCCAGGTCGTTGCGGCGGCCGCCGGAAGCGCAGGAATCAATCCGGAGCATGGGGTGCCGCTGGCGCAGGGTGTCCCAGAATTTTAGGTAGCCCTGCGTATGGAAATTCTCGGCTATACCCTGGCGGTCGGGGGTATCCTTGACCCGCCAGCAGTCGATGGGTGCCATGTTGAAATCCTGGCGATAGACGTCGATGCCCTGTTCGGTAATAAACTTGTCGATATAATTGGTCAGCCACTGCTGGGCTTCGGGATTGCCCAGATCCAACAGGCCGCCGCCCCACATCCAGGGGATAATCCATTCGGGATGGTTCTTGCCCAGCCAGGAGTTCATATCGCCGACCCGTTCCGGCTCAAACCAGAGGATGAACTTCATCCCCTGAGAATGGGCATAGTCGCTGACGGGGCGGATGCCGTTGGGGAAGCGGGACTTTTCGATTTCCCAGGTACCGGAGAGCCACCAGTGGCCGTTGTTGATATACCAGCCGGTGTCAAGCCACCAGTAATCCAGTTTGAGACCGCGTTCGACAAAGAGGCGGATGAAGTCTTTCTGATTCTGCTCGGTGACGGCGGTAAAGCCAATCTGCTGCTGGTTGTTGCCGCAAAGCTGGGCCGGGGCTAGTTTGCCATCGGCGGTACGGGGCAGGTTGTGGTTGACCATCCAACTGCGCCAGAGATTGCGGGGATGGTCGAGATCGTCACCGTTCCAGAACAGCAGGGCCATGAGAGGGGTGCGGATTTCTTCGCCGGGCTTGAGGTAGAGATGGGTCAGTTCCTGGCCGGCGGTGACGCGCAGTCCGCCTTTATCACCGCGGGTGAAGGTGGCGGCCCATTGCGCGGGCCAGCCGATGACGATCGTCACACCGCCGCCGGGAGTCTGGAGATGGTAGTAGGGGAAGGCGCCGCTGGTGGCCTTGCCTTCATTGGGGGCAAAGCGCGTGGTGGAGCTGGGGCTAAGCACCTGTTGAAAGGGTTCGTAACTAGCCGGCCCATTGGAATCCCCTCGATTGCCGTGGAGGACGAATTCGGATTGATTGGCCTTTCTCTGCAGCCGCATATCCAGCGGCTGAATGCTTTCCAGCATCGGGGTATCTTTTTCACCGGTATTCTGGAAATACATGGTCCATTCCACCACCGGATAGTCGGCATAAACCACCGATACCAGTTTTACGACCAGATGGGTTTGGGGATCGGAATAGGTTTGAGTTACCTGGGTGCGGTTGGTGTCGAGTTTTTTCTGACTCTGAGTAAATTTCCATTTGCTGAGGAATTCATCGGAAGATCTGCCGTCATAGGTAAAGGAAAAGGCTGGCACGCCTAATTCGCGTGGACGAATTCTTAATTCCGGGGCCAGAATAATCGGCAGTTCGCCCAGCCAGAGTTCCTTGCCGTCGGCCAGGACCACTTTGGCATCGGCCCAATCGGATTGATCGCAATCGATGCTATCCCCCCCATCACTGATGCGGAGGTTGAACTGCCGGGCGCCGGCCAGGTCCACCTGAACGGGAACACCAGCCTGGCCGCCGCGCAGGACCTCGGAGCGAAAGACATCGGTGCCTGCCACTTGAACGGTAAAAATCACACTGCCCTGACCACCGGCGGTGGCTTCATTATTATCGACACCGACCACGGCGGTAAAGGTTTTGGCCGGGCCGGGCAAGTTGACGACAATATCGCTGACAGCATGACAATACAGGCCCCGGTTATATTCCACGTTCCCCAGCTTCATAGGTTTTCCGGCCCGGGCATTTTGCTGAACCACATCCAGATTGGCCAGAACCACCAGGCCGACTAAAGGGGCTTCCTTTGGTTTGACTAAGGCGGCGGCGACTTGATTAACCCTCGATGATAAATTCCAATCCATCCACTGATCCCGCTGATTTAGCTCCTCCCGCAAGACCACGACCGCCTGAGAGACCAGAGACAGGCTCAGAATTACCAACCACACAGAAAGAATCGTACACCATTTTTTACCCATCTGTAAATCCTTTCAAAAAAAACACGTGTAAAATTATTTTTTAAAACATTTTTTTGATGCCAGTTATTATTATTATTTCCGTACTTAGGTATTCACGTTATTTCGGTATCATTCGAGGTGGTCTGCCTTTATTTACGCTGGAGATCCGCATGGTATTTTTGCAGGGATTTGGGAGCGCCGCGTCCTGCCTGCCGGGCAGCGATACCCCGTGCGGAGGCTTTGGCGGCAGGCATGGTGGTGATGTAAGGGATTTTGTATTTGATGGCGGTTTTGCGGATGTAGGAATCGTCATGCATGCTGCGTTTGCCGCTGGGGGAATTGATAACGAGCTGGATATTGCCGTTTTTGATTTCATCGACGATGCCGGGGCGGCCTTCAAACATTTTCAGGATGAGTTCGCTGGGGATGCCTTTTTGGGTCAGGTATTGATGCGTGCCGGTGGTGGCCCGGATCCGGAAACCCATTTTCACGAAATCGGCGGCGACGGCGGCGGCAGCAGCTTTGTCTTCATCGGTAACGGTAATCAAGACCGTTCCTTCACAAGGAAGGTTTTGTTTGGCGGCTTCCTCGGCCTTGAAAAAAGCCAGGCCGAAGGAATCGGCCATACCGAGCACTTCGCCGGTGGAACGCATTTCAGGCCCCAGCAGGGGATCGACTTCGGGGAACATATCAAAGGGAAAGACCGCTTCCTTGACGCCGAAATGGGAAATCGGTTTATTTACCAATTTCAGGTCGGAGAGTTTTTTGCCCAGCATGACCTGGGTGGCCAGGCGGGCCATCGCGATATTGCAGACCTTGGATACCAGGGGGACGGTCCGGGAAGCGCGGGGATTGGCTTCGAGGACATAGACGATATCGTTGGCGATGGCATATTGGATGTTCATCAAGCCCACCACATGCAGTTCGGTGGCAATTTTGCGGGTATAGTCATAGATGGTTTTGAGGTGTTTGGGGGGGATGCTGATGGGCGGAATCACACAGGCGGAATCGCCGGAATGGACGCCGGCCAGTTCGATATGCTCCATAATGGCGGGCACGAAAGCGTCGGTGCCGTCGGCGATGGCATCGGCTTCGGCTTCGATGGCGTTTTCCAGAAACTTGTCGATGAGGATGGGCCGTTCGGGGGTAACATCCACAGCTTTGGCAACGTACTCCCGGAGCATATCCTCATCATAGACCACTTCCATGCCGCGGCCGCCCAGCACGTAGGAGGGACGAACCATCAGGGGATATTTGATTTGGGCGGCGATCTGGAGGGCCTCCTCGAGATTGCCGGCCATGCCGGAGAGCGGCTGGGGGATGCCCAGGCGGTCCATGACCTTGCGGAAGCGGTCCCGGTCCTCGGCCAGATCAATCGTATCTGGTGTTGTCCCTAATATAGGAACTCCCGCTTCGGCCAGTTCGGCAGCGATATTGAGGGGCGTCTGGCCGCCGAACTGGACAATCACTCCTTCGGGTTTTTCCTTCTGGTAGATGCTGAGGACATCTTCCACGGTCAGAGGTTCAAAGTAGAGCTTATTGGAGGTGTCATAATCAGTCGAGACGGTCTCTGGATTGCAGTTGACCATGATGGATTCGTAGCCGGCATCGCGGAGAGCGAAGGCGGCATGGACACAGCAATAATCAAACTCGATGCCCTGGCCGATGCGGTTGGGGCCGCCGCCCAGAACCATGACTTTTCGATTTTTGCTGACGCTGACCTGGTCCGGGGCGTTGTAGGTGGAGAAGTAATAGGCGGCATTTTCGACGCCGCTGACGGGAACCGGTTCCCAGGCCTCCGCCAGGCCGAGGCGCAGGCGCTGGGCGCGAATGTCTTTCTCTTTTGCCTGAATTAGTTTAGCCAGATACTTGTCGGAGAAGCCTTCCTTCTTCGCCTGAATAAGAAGGGAATCCGGGATTTTCCTGCCTTTATAGGTGAGGATTTCTTCCTCCCGCTGGACCAGTTCTTTCATCTGCTCGATGAACCAGTGCTTGATGTAGGTTCGCTGGTGGAGGTCCTCGATGTCCGCGCCTTTGCGCAGGGCCTCGTACATAATAAACTGCCGCTCGCTGGTCGGTTTGGAGACCAGACGCAGCAGTTCCTCGAGCGTTTTTTGATGATAATCGTTGACAAAGCCCAAACCGTAGCGGTTTTTTTCCAGGGAGCGGATGGCCTTCTGGAAGGCTTCTTTGTAGTTCTTGCCGATACTCATCACCTCACCGACGGCCCGCATCTGGGTACCCAGCTCGTCCTTGACGCCTTTGAATTTTTCAAAAGCCCAGCGGGCAAATTTCACCACCACATACTCACCCCAGGGTTCATATTTATCGAGGGTCCCCCCCCGCCAGTATGGCAGTTCATCGAGGGTCAACCCCCCTGCCAGCATGGCGGAGACCAGGGCAATCGGGAAACCGGTCGCTTTACTGGCGAGTGCCGAGGAACGGGAGGTGCGGGGATTGATTTCAATAACGACAACTCTGTCCGTTTGGGGATCATGCGCGAACTGCACGTTTGTGCCGCCGATGACCTGAATCGCTTCCACGATATCGTAGGAATATTTCTGCAGGCGTTTCTGCAATTCCGGGGCAATGGTCAGCATAGGGGCCGTACAGTAGGAATCGCCGGTATGAACACCCATCGCATCGACATTTTCGATGAAACAGACGGTAATCATCTGATTTTTGGCATCCCGGACGACTTCCAGTTCGAGTTCTTCCCAGCCGAGTACGGATTCCTCGACGAGAATCTGGCCGACCAGGCTGGCGGCCAGGCCGCGGCTGGCGATGATTTGGAATTCCTCCTGATTATAGACCAGCCCCCCACCGGTCCCCCCCATCGTATAGGCGGGCCGGATCACCAGGGGGTAACCCATTTCCTGAGCGATGGTCTGAGCTTCCTCGACGGTGTAGGCGGGT
>JAKJEP010000094.1 GCA_022705365.1 Planctomycetota bacterium
TGAACACCGGCAAACCCGCCGCATCGTACGCCGCCGCCCCAACGTTAACTAAAATATTATTATAGTACCGTTCATCCCCGCTGGGATTGTCGGCCAGGCCGGCGACTTCGGTGGAGTGGGCTGGGTGGTACGGAGTCTGGCGGCCTTCCGTATGGATAACAAAGACGTTGCCGGTGATCAGGTTGTGCACATACGAGCCGCCCTGGGAATTAACATCCAGGCTGGCAGGCGATAAGAACAGGTTGTTATCCACCAGCAGCGGTCCGTGGTTGACTTCCATAAATATATCGCCCGCCGGTGCGGTATCGTGCAGCAGATTGCCGGTGACGCGTGCCCCCTGCGCCATCCAGTCCAGCCAGATGCCCCGGCCGGTACGATAGATGTGGTTATGGCTGATGACGGTGTCAATCGCCCCGTGTATCTTGATGCCGGCCATCTCCGCCCCCGAAAACAACTGGCGGACATGGATATCATGGATGTCGTTGCCGGTGATGGTGCTGAAGACCGCCCCCATGCTTCCCACCAGGCCGGCTTGTTCGCAGTGGGAAATGTGATTGTTGCGGACGATATGATGGCCGATGTTGTCCTTCGACCAGCCCCTTTCCAAAGCCCGCTCAATCGTTTTGACATAGCCCTCCGCCGAGTTCGCCGAGGCATTGTCGAACTGGTCCCCATGCTTGCCGAGCGTGACGCCGGTGCAGACCGAGTAAGCGATGTCGTTGTTTTCGATGATCCAGCCCTTGCTCCAGTTGGTGCCGATCAGGCCGATCTGCTCCGCCGTGGGCGGCGCCCAGGGGGTGGCGGCGTGCCTCATCGTAAAGCCGCGTACGGTGAGGTAATTGACGCCGGTTTTTTCCGGATAGAACACGGTGCGGCGAACGTTCACTTCCACCTCAGCCTCGTTGGGATTGACATCCTTGAACTGCGCCCACAGGGTGGTATTCGAGTCATCCACCTGCGCAAACCATAACTGGATATAGGGTTCTTTCTGTCGGTGCGGGCCTTGGAATAGCAGGCAGATGGTTTTCGGTCCGCTGAGGGGCTTGATCGTTGCTTTAAAGGTAAACCACGCCTGCCAGCCGCCGGTGTGGGGGACCTGACAACGGCCCAGCAGTTCGCCGTCCGGGGCGTCCAGACGAATTTCGATGATCCCGCCGCAGGTGGCCGAAGCCGCCCGGAGGCTGATTTGAGTGGTCTGCGGGCCAAACTCCACGTTTTCGTAGCGAACCCACTCGCCCCGCTCGATAAAGCCGATGCACTCACCGCCTTCGGAACAGGGGGCGGTCTGGATCCCCTGATGTGCGGCAAAATCCGCGGCGGGAATCCGCACCGTCTCCTGCGAATCAGCCTCCGGCTGGAGCCAGGCCACGTTGAGCAAATATGGATTGTTTCCGGGGGCATAGGAAGAGGAGGATTGGCCGACGGGTTCGAGGACATCCTCACGGTTGGCGGCCTCAATCAGCCAGTGGTCGTTTAGATAAACCGCACCGGTGTGATGGGAGCGGCCCAGGGGATCGAACCAGTCGCCGTGAATCAGGTCGTTGAAGGGATTAAAATCGCCGAAGAAGGCGTTGGGAATGGTGACGGTCCAGGTATCGTTCTGCAGTTTCTGCCAGCCCTTGATGACTTCGGAACCTTTGAGATATACCTGCTCGCCGGGGGCGGCCTGGTAAACGATCCGCCGGGTGTCGGACGAGCCGCCGCGCGGCGGACTGATGCGCTCCCGGTAAGTTCCTTCGTGGACAGTAATCATATCCCCCGGCTGGGCCAGTTGCGCCGCCGCCGAGATGGTCCGCAGCGGCCGGTCCGCCGAACCGTTGCCAGCGTCGTCCCCCTTTACAGAAACATGGTATTCCGTACCATACACCGCATTTCCCTCGCCCTCCCGGCTGCCGGAGAAACCGCAGCCGATCGCAAGGCACACTATCGTACCCAAAAGAATAGTCTTTATGTCCATAATACACCTTTCGCAAAATTAGTCCTGTTTTAACGGCATAACGACCACCGTCTGATTGGTCTGCGGCGCGGCAGCCGGATAAACGACCGTTTTTCCGTCTTCCGTTTCGGCCGACAAGTAATATTCAAAATCCCGGTCCTGGAGGTCATTACCGGGTAAAGTGACTCGATAAACCCCGCGGGCCTCGTGCGTCAAAGGCACGGTTTGCCACGGCCCTTCGCCCAGCCGGCGCCAATGCAGCGTCGCCGACTTGGGCCGGCCCTGCGACAAGACCATGACCTTCAATGCCAAATCTTCACCGCTGGCCAGGCACGTCCGCCGGGTGGGCACGATCATCCGCGCAGGACCCTGATAGGTTTTGCCCGGTTTCGCCCCGGCCGGCAGCGGCTTTTCCAACAGTTCCTCCAGCGCGGCATCGTGCCGGCACATCAGCGTCGGCAACGACCGGGCCTCCACATTCATAATCGTCCCTAATTCACTGGCATTCGTCACCGTCGCCAGCAGATACCCCATCATCTCACCCCAGCTTGATACCAATGCCAACCGTACCGGCAGGGCCTCGGTTTCCGCGATTGTCCTTTTCGTTTCTGCCTCGGGCTGGGCTTTGATTTTCTCCATGATCTGATGGAGTTGGCCCGCCAGACATCCGGTTTTGGCCATTGCCTTCATGTACCGCAGCGTGTTGAGCCAGTACCCGAACCGTTCCCGGCTGGCCGCCCCGATTACCAAAGCCTCCAGATGCTCCAGCTCTGTCACAAAACCATACTGCTTTTCCACGTCCGCCCACGGCTGGGGATTCGGAATGATCCCGCCCGGCCCGTCAATCCAGGTAGCCGGCTCCGGCAGGCGGCCGTCAATCCGGGCAAAAATCTTCGCAACCGGCTCCGCCGCGACCTGACCGAACTGCTGCCTGGCCCAATCCCGGTAAAAATCATCCACCGGCATAAATCGCACATCATCCTTCGGCTGCACATCCGCCTGATAATCCTGATACGCAGGGCCGCTGCAGTTGATCCTGCGGCTTATCCCCATACCTTCCACCGCGATGGCGGAGATGCAGGGGTATTCTGTTTTCGCCACAAATTCAACCGCCAGCCGGCCATTATCCACCTGTACCTTATCAAAAACAAAATCCAGAGCATGGTTTTTCCCCGCCTTCGCGAAAATATCGAGGTTCTCCAGCACGGTTTGATCCTGTAATTTGACGTCAAACACCCGCCTGCCGTTTTCCTCATACGCCACTTCACTGAATTGCAGTTTTACCTGATAACTGCCATTGGGCAGGTGGAACTGATACTCCGACAAGCCCCACCGTACCGTCTGGTACAGCGGATCATCTTCCGTCCCCTCAATCGGGCTATCCAGATACGCCGCTTCCCGGCCGCCAATCACCACCACCGGATCTGCCGGTTGGTCAGGTTTGGCTCTCTGTTTCCACGGACTCTGATCCCACGCCGCCCATGCCAGCGCCAATACATTCGGCCCCAGAATCCGCGTCCGCCAATGAATCCCCATCAGCCCCGTGCAGCCGTACTCCAGGGCATCAGCCGCATCCTTCCGCATCCGGCCCGCCCACAACTGCGGCGAAATCATCCCCGGATCATCTTCCAGCCACGGAATCGCCCATAGGGGCCGTCCTGTAATTTTGGCAAACTGCTTTTCCACCGGGGCCTTGCCCACTTCCCGGTTGATGCAGCTAAAGGGCATCTCCTTCGGCAGGATCTGATCGAACCTGGCCCGGTCCTGGGGCGGCCCCAGCACCCAGCCGCAGGTCGCCAGAATAAACGGCGCCTGCACCTGCTGGGCGGCCTTCGTGGCCGTTAGCAAATCCTGCTCCACGGCCGCCACCGCCTCCTGCGACGCCCCTGACCAGGTCCACCCCTCATTGGTCCACAGCCAGTAATAATCCAGCGGATGCGTTCGTCTAATCCGCTCGAACATCCCCTCATATACCTCCTGTACCACCGCCGGGTCTGCCGGATTTTTCCCCGCCTTTTGCAGCCGCTCTTTGACCAGCGCCGGGATTGTCAGCGGCGTCTCAGTCCCGATGCAGGTCTTCACCCCCAGCGGCCGGGCGTACATAAACGCCTCGCGCAGCATCGCACCCGTGCGATTAAATAATTCGTTACATTGTTCGGGCGTTTGCGGTTCCGGAATCATGCCCCGCATCACCTCCGGACCGAAGGCATCCCGCTCAAACAGTTCCGCCGCCCCCCCACTGTAATCGCCCGTATTTTTGGCTGGGTACCCCCATGCCGAGTTCCCGCGCATGGTGCTGTGATACCGGCTGGGGTAGCTGAATTTCACATTCCCGTTTGACTCGATATCCTCCTTCACGCCGATCCACGTCGTCGGTTCCGGCCCCCACCCGCCGCCCTCCGGATAGGTATGCAGACCGAGGAAATTCATCCGCAGTTTCGGCAGTTGCGATAAGATTGCCTTATAATCGTCCGTGGTCCACCAGTCCGGCCCTTCCGGAAAATCATGAAACGGCAAAATCCCCCGCAGGCTAAACAGCGGCTTGCCCTCCTCCTCCAGCACCGGTAACTCCGCCAAAATCTTCTCATCCGGAAGCATATCTCCCTCCAGGGAAAACCGCACTCCCCAATGCTCTGCCAGCCGGTAGGCCCCATAAAGCGTCCCTGTTTCATCCCCGCCGGCGATTACCAGTATCCGCCGCTTCCCCTCCAGAGTCTTCAATATATAATTTTGCGATTCCAGGGAAGACAATTGGGTTTTGAGTCCTGCGTTCTGATCTAAAACTGCCTGAACCAGTTCCCGGGTCTTCTGCCCGATCACGATCAGGTCACCCTTCTCCGGCAACTTTTCCGCGCTGGCCATCAGCTCCGCCATCTGGCCGCTCCGCAGATACCAGTACCGCCGCAGTTCCCGCGCCGCCAGCACCTCCGCATAGCTGCCTTCCGCCGGATAAACAATCGTCAGCTTTTTCGCCTGGCCGGCTGGCGGCTCGGGATACCAGCCTTGCAGGAATTGCTCCAGCGTACCCGCATAAACGGCTTCCGCCAGAAATTCCTTACCCTGCTGATCCCCCCACGAATAACTGATAATCAGCTTTCCCTCATACTCGCAAAAATCAATATCCGAATTATTGATATCCTGCGCCTCTGCCACCTTCACCCGCTGCTCCGCCGTCAGATGCGGATTAAAAATAATCTTGTCTTCCTTACTGGCCTTCAACACCGGATTCAGCGGGCTAGGCTCCCAGTTTATTAAATCACGCGAGCGAACCACCCGCATCTCATACCCCTCGTGTGCCTCCAGATAGAAATCGTAAAAATACCCGTTCCGATACCGCAGACAATGCGGGGCGGTATAGCGGTCCTTCGCATACACGCATTCCGGCGGCGTAACGGTCCAGTTTTTCAAATCCTTCGAAAAGGCAAACCGCGCCGTGAATTGCACCCCCGCCTGCTCTTTCGGCTCATAAATCTCAAACATCAGTACATATCGATCCTCCGCTTTACACATGGACGTATTGCAGATCCCGAACCCGTCCAGATCGAGCGCCGTCCACTCCTCCCAGTTCCGCAGATCCCGCGAAGCAAAGATCTGTACCCGCTGCCCCGACCAACCTCTTTCCGTACTGGTGCCCGTCACATAGACCGTATCCCCGTCCACGAAGGCGCTGCCGAAGGCATAACCCCGGGCAAAAGGCGGCGTTGACTTCTCCGTGCTGTGTTCCACAAAACGAAAATATCCATCCTGTGCCCAGCTCTCATCCAGCGAATGCCCCAGATAACTCTTCCGCACCCATTCGAACCGATAGACCTTGCCACGAAATACCACCGGCGTACACTCCACCAGATCCAGATCGATGGTCCCCAGCTTCTGAATCAGCGGCCGGCCGGCTGGATCCACCGGCGGCATAGAAGTTGCGTAATCCGTTATGTACAAGGTGATTACAACAATAAACACCCATAGGGATTTTCCGCATATTCTTAGCATGACCGATTCCTTTATAAATGAGCTTATCAGTTCTATACTGTACTGTTCAGGAATTGTATCGGGCGTAAAATCCCTTTGCAAGTTTTTTTTACCGTCGAGTCAGCGTAAGCACCAGGGTTTCTTTTGGGGCGAGCGAGACCTCCGCCATGCTATTTTTGATGGTTATCTGTTGGTCTGCCGGCAGCACCAAAGCGTCATAGTCCCCTTCGCCCAGAATGCCGTAGTCCAGTTGTACCTGGGCGGCGGCGGGCTGATCGGCTGGGTTGTGGAGGACGAGATAGAGACGGGGGCCCCCGCCGTAGCGTTCGATGCGCACCGGGTCCGGAGTTACTCGTGCCCCGGTAATCGGCTCCCAGCCGGCGGCAATCAGGTCACGCAGCAGCCCGGCACAGTCCTGCATCATTTTCAGGTCGTTGCCGTGTCCGGGATGGATGGCGTGCAGCCAGTGGCGGGCCACTTCCCAGGCAGGCCGCGGGGTATAGGGCAGATCGGTGCAGGGCTTGCGACAGGCGATGGCACGGATGAAGTCGGGATCGGCGAATTCCGTCGCTTCGGCACCGAAGACATCGAGGTACGGAGCGGCAAAGGTCAGCCAGCCCGGCGTCATGTACCAGGAGCAATTGGCCATAAGAATCTTGCCTTCGGCATGTATGCTGTCCGCCAGAGTACCAAGCCATTCCACGGTAGTGAAGGCCGCCACCTGGACCGGCTTATAGTCGATGGCTGAGAAACTCAGCGGGAATTTACTATAGGGGAAGTGCACGCGGCGGTAGTTGACCATGGAGTGTGTGCCATAGCCGCCCAGTGAGTCCAGGCCGATGCCATCATAGCGGGCGGCCGCCGTCTCTATGTCCCGCAGCGCCGGGCCGATAATCTGCTGGAGGTTCATCTGCCCCTTGCCGTTTGGGATCCCGGGCGCCAGGTTACACGAGAGAATCGCGCCCCACCTGCTCTTTTGCATCCATTCGAACTGGCCGATGATGCTATAGGGTTGGCCGGCCAGGTCATGATTGAGTGACGCCGTGACGATTTGGGCGGTCGCTTGAATATTTTTTTCCAGACTGCCGCCGGTTGGGCTTACCGGATAGACCCGGTAGGGCTGGCTGGCGACCCGGGCGAGTTCCTCCGGATCGCCCTGCTCGAGCTTGCGCAGGCGTTCGAGCACTTCGTCAACGTCCGGCCGGCGGTCGAAGTCCTCCATGGTCTGCTGGTAGGTTTGCGGCTCGATATAGAATAACGCCAGAGGGCCATGCGCATTGTCCCATTGGACGGCCGACGTACTTGCCGGGCCCCAATGGAAGCCCAGGCCCGCCTCGAGTGCCCCCTCGGTTTGGCTCATGTCGCCCCAGACATACCAGCCGCCCTCCTTGGCAGCTCGTTTGGTGAAGAAACCCGGGAAGAACTCGTAGTAGCGCTGCAGGGCGGACCGGAAGCCCCAGGCCGGATCGTGGCGATAGAGCAGGATGCGAAACGGCGCTTCGGAGAGGGGACGCCCATCGATGCACTGCTGGGGTACCAGGCCGAAATCAATCGCCAGATAAAACAGATGCAAACGCGGATTGTAGGCGATGCGGTGGACAACCGGCTCATCCATGCGAATCGCCAGCGTCAATCCGGCACTGCCGGGCAGGGTAATGGCGCCCAGCGGATAGCGGGAGTGGCAGCCGTTGAGGCCGTACTCCATACCGGTTTCCAGGCAGCTTAGCTCGACCATTTCGCCGTGGCCGCTCCGCGAGGCCGCCGCACTGTCCCACCATTTCCAGGGGCCTTCTGCCGCCGGCAGCGCGAAGTAGATGGTGATGGCACGGTCCTGGCCCCGGGTGTCGGCTATCATCCCGGCGATCTCGGTATAGCCGGCCTGCGCCCGGTAGGCGGCGTTTATAGTCAAGCCCAGCTCGCCCAGTTCCGCCGCCTGTTTGATTTCCCCGCCGGCCTGTTCCACCCGCCCGCCGATCATCCGGGGCGGATCATTGGTTGCCGCATCCCGCACAAGCAGGCCGGACAGGCAGGTGTCAGCGGCGGCGCCGATGGTTTTTCCATCAACCGCCACACGGATCAGCTCGCCCGCACTATCAATCTCCAGTTGCAAGCCATCCCCGGTACTCACGCTGCCGACCGGTTGGCCGACCGCACCCTCCCGCAGGATGCGGGGAAAGGCGATGGTGTCCAGGGCGCCGTCGATCTTTTCCAGCTCCAGCCGGGCTATCTCCCAGCGATAGTGGTGCACCTGGGCGGGCGGCAGTTCATACAAATAGAGATCGAATTGACGGATCGCCGAACACTGAATATCTCTTAGCCAGATGCTCCAGTCAATCCACTGGTTTACCGGCAGCACGCGCGAAACCACCTGCTGTTTCAGGGGCCGGCCTTCCCTATCTTCCCAGCGGGTGTGCTCATCGTAAAAAACCGGCGCGATCATTTTGTGGTGAACCGCCGGATCGTCGCAGAGGACCCGCAGCCGCAGATTCAGCCGGGTATAGCCGCGCCAATCCTGCGGCTGGGCGAAGGCCCGATGCGCTTTGGGATAATCTTCCTGGCCGCCATCGGCAGTCACGTCCATCACCATACCGCTGTCATCCCCGGCCAGACTGATCTTTGTACCGCCCTGATCGATATTGACAATCCATTGGCTCAGGTCCGCGGCCAGGTTCATGGGATTGGGCTGAGACAGGCTGGCAAGCGGCTTGTCCTGACTGCCGCCGGGAGCAACTTTGGGTTCATCCGCATACAGTGATACGGCCAACAGGAATACAAAAGATACGGAAAACCATCTCATTGTCTTCATTTCGATTCAGTTCCTTTCTTATCTGGTCAGGAAATGGAAAAGGGCGGCACTGGAAATCGTACCGCCCTGTCCGGCTATTTTAACGGTCACTCGAAACTAGCCCGCATTTCTCACGGACTTTCGATTTTCAGCGGTCTTTTTGCCCGCCTTCTTCGTTCTCGTCGCTATCTGTCCTCAACCTATATACGTATAGGCCTGCGGAAGATAGCTCCTGCGGCCTCGAAGGCGGCCAAACATTCGCGCTGAAAACAGACTGTCGAAGCCGGTGAACCGAAAAATAGAACATTAGACATTCTGAACCATGGAGTTATCAATATATTAGTCAAAATCCCGTGAGAAATGCGGGCCAGCCCCTTACGCCTCCTCCACCACTTTCCAGCCGATGGCATCGGCCAGGGCAAACACCGGCTCTTTCAAATCGCCGTAAAACGTCACGCGGTGCCAGCCCCACTGATCCCACATCGTAAAGAGCTTCTCAATATCCCCCACCGGCTCGGCGGCCAGCTTCGTCCGGCACGCCCGGTCATCGGGATCGTTGGCGACCGCCTTGCCCTGGTGGAAGAGAATTTCCTTCCGGCCCGGGGCGATCTCCAGGGTGGTGGTCATATAGCCCAGCGGCAAGATCGAACGCACCGCCGCCCCCTGCCGGTCCTCCGAATGCGTCAGAATTTCATAGGGGTTGGACTGGCCCTGCGGCCCAAACGGCCGGTTGTGCGAGACGCAATGGGCGTAAATAATCTGCCGTTTGGCCGTATCGATCACCGGATCGGAAATATACCCCGGCCGCCCCTGTGTCAGCATCGTGAACGCCACCATCGTCGCCGCCGACGGCACATCGCACTCGCACCCGCCTACCAGTCCTTCATTGTTCAATTCATAAAAGCCCAGGCACGGATAGGCATGAATATGGCCGCCGTAAAATCCGCCCAGGCAGTTGATTGTAATTCCATTGGCCTGATGCGCCTGGAGCAGCGCCTTCTCCGCCAGGTACATCGCCGCCGACTCCTCCAGCGTCTGACGCGACACCCCTTCGATCTTCGCCGCCGACTTCTCCCACCCGTCCGCAATCGCCTTGGCCTGATCCTTGTCTGCCTTACCCCACGCCTCGTTCAATTCCGCAAAGGATACATTCTCTATCGGTATCCCCATCATCGGCTCCGCCGGGCCGGCACTCTGGTCACGGATCGCCAAGATCTTTGTCGTCTTAATCTTCTCCTGCCACTCATTCGGCGTCAGGCATTTCACCGGGTCCGGCTGGCAGCCCAGCCCGCCCGATTTGGCCGTTGCCGCGATCCGTACCTGCCGCACCGCCGCCGCAAAATCCGACACCGTCCCGCCCTTTTTCACCAGCTCAAAGCACCGGACCGCATTGACCAGGTCCTTTCGATTCGAGGAGGCCACGAAGGCGAAATTCGGAGTCGGGCCGCGCATCAAGCCGGCGGTATAAACCAGGAATCCCCCGCTGCCGGCATACTGGTAATCCGCATACAGCACCGGTTTGCCAGTAGTCACCATCGTCTGCACCACCGGGTTCCAGCAGTTCATCTGATAGACCAGATAGCCGTCGATAGTTCCGGCCTTGTCTTCCTCGACGATCTTTTGCGCCTGCTCCGCCCCGGCGGCCATCGAGCTTAAAAATTCAAATCCCGGGCATCCCTTCGCCAACTCCTTATTGATTCGCTCCATTACCGGGCCGAAATCATAGCCGACATTCGGCCAGTCCGGCCCCGGCTGGACCACATCATGCAGGGCATA
>JAKJEP010000095.1 GCA_022705365.1 Planctomycetota bacterium
CCAATCATTTTTTCTCACAAACTATTATATATTCTAGCTTTACAACAATTTGTCTTTAAGTTAACCGGACAGTAGTGGAAATTTGATATTATTTAGTCCCGATGTATATCGGAATAGATAGTAGAATTTTGAGCTTCCCCATTCATGCCATCTAGCCATTTTCACTCTGGGTAATCTGGATAATATTCCCCCCCTGAAATTTCCGTCCCAACCTGAATTACACGTGCCAATACCATTCACTTTTACCTCTGTTTTGCTCTACTTTTCTCCGGTTTTACCCATGTTTTACCTCATTTCATTCATGTTTTGTTATACTTTATTCAACTTTTACCTACATTACCCATTCATTCCATACCACCTAATCGTCATATTCCCAACCAGTTATCAGACCATATTTCCTCCCCAAAAATTCCCTGCAACATTTCGCCCAGGTCCTTGACCCCTAGCCAAATACCTCTATAATGATAACATAACCACCGATTTTGTGAGTACTTTCGATGATTATTACCTTAAACGGCAAAGAAAAAGATGTAAACCCCGGCGCCACCGTGGCGGATCTGGTCAAACTCCTCAACCTCATGCCGCCCCTGGCCGTCGAATTGAACCGAAAGGTCTGTCCCAAAAAGCTTTATGAACAAACCACCCTGAACGACGGCGACAACCTCGAAATCGTCACCATCGTCGGCGGCGGATAACCATAATTCATTACTAAAAAATAACTTACGAGAAAAATCATGCCCTCCTCCAGCGGAAAACTCAAATTAGGTCCCTTCGAATTCACCAGCCGCCTCTTCGTCGGCACCGGCAAATACTCCTCCTTCGAAATCATGCAGGATGCCCTCGCCGCCAGCGGCTGCGAAGTCGTCACCGTCGCCGTCCGCCGCGAACGCCTCTTCGATCATAACCAGCGTAATATCCTGGACTTCCTCGATCGAAAGCGCTACACCCTCCTGCCCAATACCGCCGGCTGTTTCACCGCCGATGACGCCGTCCGCTGCGCCCGCCTGGGCCGGGAACTGCTCGAACTGGACTGGGTCAAGCTGGAAGTCCTGGCCGACAAAAAGACCCTCCTGCCCGATCCCATCGGTACGCTGCAAGCCACGGAAATCCTTGTCAAAGAAGGCTTTACCGTCCTGGTCTATACTAATGACGATCCCGTCATGGCCCGCCGTCTCGAAGAAGCCGGCGCTACCAGCGTCATGCCCGCCGCCGCCCCCATCGGCTCCGGCCAGGGTGTCCTCAACCCCAACAATATCCGCATCATCCTCGAGCAGGCCAAAGTCCCCATCATCGTCGATGCCGGCGTCGGAACCGCCAGCGATGTCACCATCGCCATGGAACTCGGCGCCGAGGGCGTTCTCCTAAATACTGGTATTGCAGGGGCTAAGGATCCGGTGCAAATGGCCCAGGCCATGCAGCATGCCATCGAAGCCGGCCGCCTGGCTCATCTGGCCGGCAGAATCCCCCGAAAACTCTACGCCACCGCGTCTTCCCCGTGGGAGGGCATTATTGGCTCCCAATCCAAATAAAATCGATCCCGCCGTCTTCCTCGGCGACCAGGGACCCATTGCCCAATCCCTCACTGGCTATGAATCCAGACCTCAGCAAATCGAGATGGCGCAGGCTATTGCGCTCGCTTTCAAAGAATCCCACCACCTCATGGTCGAAGCCGGCACGGGCGTGGGAAAAAGCTTTGCCTACCTCATCCCCGCCCTCCAGCGGGTCATGGAAAACAAACAAAAAGTCATCGTCAGCACCTACACCATCTCCCTGCAGGAACAACTGGTAAAGAAAGATATCCCCTTTATTCACAAATGTTTGGGAATCGATTTCGTCTGCACCCTGGCCAAAGGCCGCGGCAATTACCTTTGCTGGCGCCGGCTGGAAAAGGCCCGCAGCCGCCAGCTCTCCCTCTTCGATCAGCCGGAACACCTTGCCTTTCTGGAAGATATATTCCACTGGGCCTTACAAACCAAAGACGGCTCCCTCTCGGACCTCACCTTCGCCCCCCCTAAAACCGTCTGGGAAATGGTCGCCAGCGACGAAAGTGTTTGTATGGCAAAGCATTGCCCGCGTCACGAGAACTGCTTCTTCCAGAAGGCCCGCCGCCGCATGTACTCCTCCGACATCATCATCGCTAACCATGCCCTGTTTTTCACCGACCTGGCCATTCGCCTGGACGGCGGCTCCATCCTGCCCCGTTACGATCTGGTTATCCTGGATGAGGCCCATAACATCGAACACGTCGCTAGCCGCCATTTCGGCCTGCGCCTGAGCAATTATCAGGTAAAGTACCTTCTCAACCGTATTTACAACCCAAAAACGGAAAAAGGCATCGTGGCCGCCATGCCCCATCAGGAGGCCGCCAAATACATTACCCGTGTCGATCAGGCAGCCGATTATTTCTTTAATCAGGTGTATGGTTTTTGCCATTCCCAGACTAATCCATCGAGCCATAGCCGCATCAAACAGGCGGAGTTTTTTGAAAATCCGCTCTCCCAACCACTTGCGGATCTGAGCGGCTACCTGCGAACCGTTGCGGAAAACAGCGTTGACGAACAGGACCGGATAGAAATCGACTCCTATGCCCTGCGCTGCACCGAGTTCGCCTACGAATTAAACCAGTTCATTCATCAGCAAATCCCCGAAACCGTGTACTGGGTCGAGGCTGGCGGTCGTGCCCCCATGCCCCGGACGGTGATTTCCGCCGCCCCCCTGCATATCGGCCCCTCCCTGCAGAAAGCTCTCTTTACCCCCTGCTCCTCCGTTATCTTAACCAGTGCCACACTAAGCACTTCTACTAAAACTGGCGGAACGGATGACGACATGGATAACAAGAAAGGCTTTCGTTTTTTCAGTTCGCGGTTAGGATTGGAAGAATATAAAGCCCTGCAGCTTGGCTCTCCCTTCGATTATCAATCCCAGGTTAAAGTATTTGTGGAAGCCGATTTACCGGAACCCAAACTCAAAGAAGACGATTTTATCCAGGCAGCCATCCAGGCCATTAAAAAATACCTCCTCCAAACCCAGGGCAAGGCCTTTATTCTCTTCACCAATTTTAAACATCTGCATCAGGCGGCAGACCAACTGCAAGATTTCTGCCGGGAAAACTCCTTTCTCCTGCTGGAACAAGGGTTTGGGAAAGACCGCTCCGCTCTGCTGGAGGAATTCCGCCAGAATATCAACAGCGTTTTATTCGGAACCGACAGCTTCTGGCAGGGTGTGGACGTACCAGGCGAAAGCCTGAGCAATGTCATCATCTTCAAGCTCCCCTTTTCCGTTCCCGACGATCCGCTGCTCCAGGCCCGCCTGGAACAAATCCAGCAAGCAGGCGGCAGCCCCTTTTTCGATTACCAGCTTCCCGAAGCCGTCATCAAATTTAAACAGGGCTTCGGCAGACTGATACGCACCCAGAAAGACACGGGGATTGTAGTTGTTCTGGATCCACGGATAATTACCAAAAATTACGGCAGAGCCTTCCTCAAGGCCATCCCCCCCTGCCCGGTCCAGATCATCACAAAACCATAAAAGACGGTGCCGCCAAAAGTCGATATTTCCGTCCAAAAACGGCATTGGCTCCTCGATAACAAGGATTCGAAGAGCTTTTGACGCCGGCGTCATAAAAACCTTTCCTGAAAAATGTCTGGCAAAGTATGGTTTATTTGATATAAATACTTACTGCGATAAGACTTTTACCGGATCGAACCGGTTCCCAGCAAGCTTTTGCTGGAACATAGAGTGATTTGCTAATCAGAAAGGAAAAATGAAATGAAACAGGTACTAATCATCACCTCGATTCTGTCCTTCACTTTACTCATGGAAACTGCGTCTTATGCCGAAACCAACTGGAAACCCGCCGATGGCCCGCTTTTTACTCAATGGACCAAAGATGTCAGCCCAGATGAAGCCCTGCCGGAATATCCCCGGCCCCAACTGGTTCGTAAGGATTGGTTAAATCTCAATGGATTATGGAATTATGCCATCGTCACGAAAGATGCCCCCCAGCCGGAAAAGATGGACGGCCAAATACTGGTCCCCTTTCCCATCGAATCAGCTCTCTCCGGAGTCATGAAGCCGGTCGGGCCGGAAAACCGGCTCTGGTATCAGCGCAGCTTTACCATCCCGCCAAAATGGTCCGGCAAACGCATCCTCCTGCATTTCGGCGCGGTGGACTGGGATACCACCGTTATGGTCAACGGCAAAACCATCGGCACCCATCAGGGCGGATATGATCCGTTCTCGTTTGATATTACGGACGCTTTGCAAGCCGTTGGTAAACAGGAAATTACGGTTTCCGTATGGGATCCGACCGACACCGCCCCCCAGCCGCACGGCAAACAAGTCTTAAAACCCCAGGGTATTTTTTATACAGCCGTTACCGGGATCTGGCAGACCGTCTGGCTGGAACCGGTTAATCCTGTCTATATTAACGCGCTGAAAATCATTCCCGACATCGATGCCGGTCAGGTGAAAATTACCGCGGACTGCCCCGGTGCAAAAGCAGGCTATCAAATCCAAGGAGTGGTCAAAACCGGCTGGTTTAGTAAAGTCGATGCCAAAGCCGGCTCCGC
This sequence comes from Planctomycetota bacterium, assembly GCA_022705365.1. Taxonomy (GTDB): domain Bacteria; phylum Planctomycetota; class Phycisphaerae; order Sedimentisphaerales; family SM23-30; genus JAKJEP01. The sequence goes on from JAKJEP010000095.1 coordinate 4,572, forward strand.
TAACGAGCTGATTATCCCGATGCCAAAGGCCAAACTCTGGTCCCCTGACCAACCCAATCTGTATGACCTGGATATCTCTTTGCTGGACGAAACCGGCCAAGAAGTGGATATGGTCGAAAGTTATTTCGGTATGCGAAAGATTACCATCCAGAAAGATTCCGATGGAATCCTGCGGCTATTTCTGAACGATAAACCCTTATTCCATCATGGCCCTCTCGATCAGGGCTGGTGGCCGGACGGTCTCTATACCGCCCCCACCGACAAAGCCCTGAAGTACGATATCGCGATGACCAAAAAGCTGGGCTTCAATATGGCCCGCAAGCATGTCAAGGTGGAACCGGCCCGCTGGTATTACTGGTGCGATAAGCTGGGGCTGTTGGTCTGGCAGGATATGCCCAGCGGTTATAACAATACGGACGAGGGGAAGAGAAATTTTGAAAGTGAACTCAAACGAATGATCGACAATTTTCATAATTCCCCCAGTATCGTAATGTGGGTTCCGTTTAATGAAGGGTGGGGGCAATATGATACAGCCCGGATTACCGACTGGGTCAAGAGTTATGACCCAACCCGACTGGTCAACAATGCCAGCGGCTGGACTGACAGCGGCGCCGGGGATGTGCATGACATCCACGTATATCCCGGACCTGGCAAACCGGCCAATGAAGAGAAACGGGCGGTCGTGCTGGGCGAATTCGGCGGGCTGGGACTGCCGGTGGATCAGCATACCTGGCAGAACAAAGAAAACTGGGGTTATGTCAGCTATCAGAATTCCCAGGAACTAACCGATGCGTACCTTAAGTTAATCGATAATCTGCAATTGCTGATCGGACAGGGTCTGGCGGCGGCGGTTTATACGCAGACAACCGATGTGGAGGGCGAAGTCAACGGCTTGATGACCTATGACCGGACGATGGTCAAGATGGACCTGAAAAAAATCCAGGCCGCCAATAAGGCATGTTTCACAAAGACCTATAAAATGGAAATGGAACTTAGCCCCACTTCTCAGAACGCACCTGTGGAATGGCGTTATACCACCGCCCAGCCGGCGGAAGGCTGGCAGAATCCCGGTTTCGATGACTCCGCCTGGCAGAGCGGACCGGGCGGCTTTGGGGTAGAAGGGACCACCGGGGCCGTGGTGAAAACCACTTGGGACAGCCCCGATATTTATCTCCGCCGCAGTTTTGACCTGTCAAATATGCCAACTGGAAAAATATATCTGGTAATTCATCATGATGAAGATGCCCAGGTGTATCTCAACGGTCAATGGATCGCCAAGCGGGAAAAACATCTGACCTCCTATATCACCATTCCGGTTGATGAAGAGGCACGAAAAGCCTTGAAAATCGGGTCAAATATTCTAGCGGTTCATTGCCATCAGACGGGCGGCAAGCAATACATCGATGCCGGTCTGGTCAGCACAATCTCCCAGCCAATCGCCAAAGAAAAGGGCTTTTCCTTAAAGTCTTACCTCCGGTGAGATAAAGCGCAATAACGAGTCTTTCCCCCATTGATACAGCGTACTGTGCCCGCATTCAATATGGGCTCGGCCGGACATGTACGGACGGGCCGAAACAGGCAATTCCTGCAGCTCCAGGTTTATCGTTACCTCGTACACGGCTTCCACCGGTTTTTCCTGGCCGATAGCCGGATCGTATTCGGTTAAAACCTCGCCGCCGACCTTATTGCTCAGGGCTAATTTTTCACCGAATTCGCCCATATTTTCCTCGCGATGCCGGCTGACGGCAGTTACCTGGCCGGTAAACTTCTGATCCGCGAAGGCGTACAGCATCAATTCCGTCCCCTGGCCCAGAACTTCCGGTTGCTTAAAAATCCGGGCGAACTGGGCCTCCGGCACCCACACTTTAGCTACCATACGGCGGCTATCCCCTAACAACAGCAGCGGGGTACCGCGCGGCACGAATCGGCCATCGAGCTGCCGCAGCCATTCATCCGAACTTAATACTTCCCCTTGAAACGGCACAAACACCTCCAGATTGGCAATCTGTTCGTCCAGCCGTTGTTTTTCCCGCCGCAGAGTTTGCAACCGGTCATTCATTTGCTCCAGCCGGCTTTTATTTTCCGATTCCTGCCTGCTATAGTAAGCCATCTCCAGTTCCACCTGCTGGATTTGGGCCGACATCTGCACGGCTTTCAGCTTCAGATCCGGATTCAGCAGGCGGGCGAGCAGACCCTTTTCCGAGGCAGACTCCCCCAGCCACGCTCCTTCGGAAACCGGTTTTTCCCAGTGCACCTCACCGGCTGCTTCGCTGCGAACCCAATGCATCGGCTCCGGCTCCAGAATAAAATTCAAGGTGACATGCTGCTGCATGGGGAAAAACAAAACCACAGCGATCCCGAGCGTGAGTAATACCAGAAAAAACAGCAGACGGATATGAGAGATTCCCAGACTGGCTCGCTGCTTCTGCAGGGTAATTCCGGTTTTGGTCAGGGGGACAATAAACGTGGTAAGTACGCCCAAAACAAAAATGAAACGGCCCAGAACAGCCAGATGCATCTGTTTCAAAAAATCATACACCATAAAAAGAATGGCAAACATGATAAACCAGCGGTAGATTACCGCCGCAATCGCATACAGGGGGAAAATAAATTTATAGCGATGTTCTTCGTGCATTTCTTCGGTACGTCCTCCTAAAAGATGCCGAATGAAAAAATTGCGAATTAAGGCCGAGGATCGCTGGCGTAAATTCGGGACTTCGATCAGATCCATCAGGATATAATAGCCGTCAAACTTCATCAGGGGATTGGCATTGAACAAGACCGTGGAGATAGAACAGACAATCACCACATTGAAGGCAAAGGCGTGGACAAAACCGGGTTGATCCGTATAATACCAGACAATCGCCCCCAGAGCCGCAATCATCAATTCGGAGAGAATTCCGCCGGAACTGGCCAATAGGCGGTGGGCCTTGCTCCGGAAGGTCCAGGAATCGGTAATATTGCAATAGAGAAACGGCATAAAAATCATCACCAGCAAACCGATATCATGGACCTCCCCACCGTAATTTTTACACGTCAGCCCATGCCCGAATTCATGAATCGCTTTGACCAGCCAGAATACGGCAAAGATCAGCGGGGCGTTATATATCGTAAAAAAATTGGATTGAAACATGGAGGAAAAATCCGGCCAGCGGCGTATGATTAAAAAGCCCCCCAGCGCCAGCAGCATCAGATACAGCAGGAAAAAACTCCGCGTCCACAGAAAACGCAAATGCGGAATAATCCGGTCCAGCAGTTTATCCGGATCATACAAAGGAATTTTAAAGAAAAGAAAATTGCTGATTTGGGAAATAAATTTGCCCCGCCATTTTCGTTTGGCCGCCTTAAAAAAAATCTCATCCCGCTGGGGGTGCTTGTTTTCGACCAGATTGCGGACATTCAAATCGCGGACAAACTGGCCGATCTCCCCATTGTTCAGCAGATCGCTGTTAAATTCCCGCCGGTGGGCCTCCTTCAACTGGCGCAGCGTCACGCCGCGGCGGAGCTGCTCGATAATAAAATACTCCTCCCGGTTAAACCGGTAATAGCGCAGGGACAAAGGGTCTTTTAAAACCCAGTACGGCTGGCCATCATACACCTGCTCCGAAACCTCGACCTCAGGCCGAAAGCGAGGCAATTCCTGATCTTCTGCGGATACGGCATTTTCATTCATAGGAACGTTCCCTGCGCCACCTTACCTCAAAAATTCTACTCTGGCACGCATACCGGATCGATACAGGTAGGGGTACAAATCTTTTTGCTCATTCGTCTCGTCAACAGCAGGATTGGTAAATTCCACTTCCACATCAAAATGCCCCGTCTCATAAATCGTCGGCCCGATAAAGACCACCCGGGCCGGCCGCCCCGCCCCCTGGTCCCCCTGCACATGCACCCGGGCCTCCTGCCCGATTTTTACCGTTCCCAACTGGTCCACCGGCAAGGAATCGCTCACCCGCAAAGTATCTACCTTCATGATAACCATGACCCTCTGGCCGTTGCTGACCGGCTCCCCCACCTCCAGTTTTTTCAGATTCGCATCCTTCAGGCTGGGAACACTGGAAAAAGGAACGATAACACCGTTCATGGGAGCTCGAATGGAATACCTCTTCAAGAGATCTTCATTCTGCAGTTTGTTCAATTCCAGCAGCTTCAACTGCAATTCCGCCGCTTTTACATCCAGGTCCGCCAGATCCTTCCGCTGATGGGCTTCCTTGAATTCCTTATCGGAGCTGACCCCTTTTTCATAAAGCTTGGTTACAATTTCCAAATTATCCTGGGCATATTCCGCAACGGTTTTCGCCTTGTCCAAATCCACAAACATATCGATATTGGCCTGCTGTTTCTGGATTTCCAGCTTCACCTGTTCCGCATCCAGTTGCATCAGCAAATCCCCCTCCTGGACAAAATCCTGGGCCTCATGGAATATTTCCGAAATAATCCCGTTCACCGAAACTCCTAAAACATCAACATTCTGCGCCCGAAGATACGTAGGGTATTCGCTTCGCGACGCCAGGGGGTGGCCTGTTTCCTGTGCCATCCCCGGAGCCGATAATATGGCCCCTACTATCAGTGCCAGCCCATACACAAACTTCTTCCGATACTCCATAACTTTATTTTCCTTTCGCCATTCCAATCCAGCCGCTCTGGCTGCTATTGGTTTCGATGCTTTCCGGTTCGCCCCTGCCGTTTCAGAACAAACTCACCCGTATAAAATTAACAAACTCATGCGTCAGCGCATAAAAGAGGGTGCGCTCGCCACACTCGATCGCCACCTTTCCCTCCATCCCCTGCCGCGGAATCACCATCTCCTCCAGGCCTTCCGGCTGGGCCACCCGCACCTCGATAACATTGCGATACTTCTGTTCGCCGGTGGTTACGACATTTGCCTTGCGGGCAACCGATATCACATAGGTTTCAAACTTCATATCCGGGTACGCATTCAGAATCACCCTTGCGCGAAGTTTCGCTTCTCCTTCCAGATGATCATAGGCCTTAAGCAGTTCCCCGGCCGCATTTTCCGGTACATTCACCTTTAAATGCCAGGGCGAGCCTTCCGGCACCACCTCAAACATCGGTTCCCCCCGTGTCACCGGCTTGGAATAATACTGCCGGATCTCGCTTTCCCGCGTAATTACCATGCCATCGACAGGAGATACAATTTCATATTGTCTCCGTTCCAGCAAATATTTGTCACGCTCCGCTTCCAGAACCTTTAACCGGCTATCCAGAACCGCTACCGTCGTCATCTGATTCCGGTTCCGCGCATCATCCAGACTGTACGTCACCTCCATGATCGCATTGGTTACCCGGTCAATCTCATTATCAATCTGGCTCATATCGAGCGCGGCCAGCACTTCTCCCTTCTGCACCACCCGATGGGGCGGCATAGCGGTAAGAGATTCCGCTACCGATTGGATCACGCCATCCTGCTGGGCATAGGCAATTCGCGCTTCGGTCGGAACCAGCTCGGCGGCACCAATGACCTTGACCTGCTTATGAAAAAGAAACGGCGCCATCAGCAATCCTGCGATCAGTGCTGCCCAGATAACCCGTCGCGTCCAGCTTATCCGATACACTTTATCCCGCAGCGATCCCGCGGCCCGGACCAGCGGAGAGAACGGCAGATCGCGATACGAAAGGCTGTTATGCAAGGCACTGCCGGCTTCCGCCGATAAAAATTCGATTTGCCGGCGCTGCTCGGCATCGATCGGTTCCTCTTTGGCTTTCTCGACTATCAAAGCCCCCACTACATATTGTTCCCAGCGGATCGGAAAGATTCCCATTACCACCGTGCCCGCCTG
>JAKJEP010000096.1 GCA_022705365.1 Planctomycetota bacterium
ATCGGATCCACGTGGATGTGGTGTTTCCGGTATTGCATGGAACATTCGGGGAGGATGGCCAGTTACAGGCAATCCTGGAAGAGCGGGGTCTGCGATATGTGGGCAGTAATGCGGCCAGTTCCCGTCTGGCAATGGACAAATGGCTCTCGAAACAGGCGGTGGAAGGAGCGGGAGTGTTCACGGCGGAAGGAGTGCTACTGGAGGCGGGGAAGGGGGCCGGTACGAATGAAATTGAGCGGGCGATTGGGAGAGTGGGGATTCCCTGTGTAGCCAAGCCGAATTGTCAGGGCAGCAGCATTGGGGTGGTGATAGGCCGGACGAAGCTGGAGGCCTGGGAGGGTATCGAAAGATCGCTGGAGGATTATGGGGATTGTCTGGTGGAGAAATTTATCGCCGGGCGGGAGTTGACGGTGGGAATCCTGGGTGATAAGACCTTGCCAATACTGGAGATAAAGCCGGCAGAGGGATTTTACGATTATCAGGCGAAATATGTTTCAGATAACACGGAATACAGTTTTGAGACCGGATTGTCGCCAGAATTAACCAAACAGATCCAGGATCAGGCCCGGCGGGCCTTTGAGGCGCTGGGCTGTCGCGATTTGGGGCGGGTGGATTTCATATTGGATGGCCAGGGGCGGAGTTATTTTCTGGAAGTCAATACGCTGCCTGGATTTACCTCTCATTCGCTGGTACCCAAGGCGGCTGCCCGGATTGGTGTAAGCTTCGAGGAAATGTGTGAAGAGATTGTACGAATGTCACTGGCCAGACCGATATAGAAGATATGAAAAAAAAGAAGTCAACACGGAACTCGAAACGACAAAAGGATGGGAATTGGCTGAGCCGCCTTATCGGGGAAATTGATCCTGATCGTAAGTCGTTAGTATTTAGGATCTTAGGTAAAACCTTGCTGCTGCTTATATTTGGCGGGGCAGTTGTGAGCGCCTTCTATTATATGGAACGGTATGTGGAGGATATTACCCGGAAGCGGCAGGTGGGTTTGACGGTGGAGTATCCCAATCCGCCGAAATGGGCTAGTCCCCAGCTTATTGAAGAAATATGCCTGTCCAGTGGCATACGCAGCGATGATTTTCTGCTGGATAAGAATTTAACGGAAAAGTGGTCGGAAAATCTGGCGCAGAATCCGTGGGTGAAGAAAGTGCGCCAGGTGCATAAATCCTATACGGGATTGGTGAAAATCGATTGTGAATTGCGCCAGCCGGTAGCCTCAGTTCAGGGTTCGGGCAAGGTGCATTATCTGGATGAAGAGGGAGTGATCCTGCCGATGGTGAAACTGGTGGAGCCGTACGGTCATGTGATCGCATTGCGGGGTGTGACCAGTTCGCTGCCGAAGGTGGGCCAGAAGGCGACGGGAGCGGATCTGGCCGCGGGTTTGCGGGTGCTGACGATGATCCGGCAGGTGGACCAGAAATTGTCATGGCAGGAACAATTGTGGGGGGATCTGGCGGTGCTGGATGTGAATAACTATGCCGGGCGGGTGAACAAGATGGAATCCCATCTGACCCTGATGACGAAAAACAATACGCCCATCTACTGGGGTGTGGATGTGGACCGGAGGATGAGTTTTTATGAGGCGCCGGAGAAGGTGAAGCTGGAGAATCTGTACCGCCATGCACTGGCCCGGCCACTGGATCAATATACCAGCATCGACTTGCGGAGTATGCGGAAGGAAAAAGCGGATGTGAATCCGGAAAACGGGTAATCATTTTGTTGGGTAAGATATATTTGCCCTGACGGTAGGTTGTGGTTGTACTATATCCGGGCATTTTATTTGAAAATTGGAGGTTCGTCTCAAATGCAAGAAAATGATAATGCGGAATCAGGCAGTCAATCGCAAGAAATTATCGATTTTTTAAGGAACGCGGGGCAGAGTGGCTTAGAACAAACGAGCACAACAGCATCTGTTGCTTATTTCCTGGGAGCAGTGGGCTTTTTCATAGCTTTGTTGTGTCTTATCTTCACGGGTACCGGAAATAATGTCTGGCTTATCATCTTGTCAACATCCTGGCTCAGTATATTGGGCGGAAAAATTTTGAGCAGACTTACCGAACTCAATTATTTCTTTCGTTCAAAAGATGTTTCCGAAGAGCTGAAACAAAGATTTATCCAAAAGAAACCTGCCGACCAGACTAAATCAAACTGATCAAAAATATTATGTGTGCAACCACCATGTATATCGGGACATACCCTATCTGAAAAGCACGGCTAAGATGGCCGTGGTGCAATTGGAGAACTCATTTTGTCCGCTCTTCCGGCGGGCGGGTTTTCCAGCGGCGGTGTACCCACCAGTATTGTTCGGGGTCCTGGCGGATGAAGGTTTCGATGGCGGTGGTGTATTCGGCGGTAATCCAGTGCAGAGGGCGGTCCTGTTTTTGCCATTCTTGCGGGTAGATGATGCGGTTACAGACCATTTCAAACCGGAAGCGGTCATCGAGGCGGCGGCAGCAGCCGACGACGATCGGGACATCGAACTGCATGGCCAGCAGGCCGATGCTTTTGTAGGTGGCGGCCTTGCGCCCGAAGAAATCGACAAAGATGTCCTTGCGGCTGCCGTTCTGGTCGGCGACGATACCCAGGGCGGCGCCGGTTTTAAGGACGTCGAGCATGGCGTCGGTGGCCCCTTTTTTGTAGATAATATTCTGGCCCTGGTGCAGGACGTGATAGACGTACCGGTTGATATAGGGATTGTCGATGGGGCGGGCGACGTTAAAGGTTTCCATGCCCAGGGCGGCGAAGACACAGCCCATGACCTCGAAGTTGCCGTAGTGGCCGGTGACCAGGATGACGCCGCGGCCATTGAGCAGAAGCTGGAGGACTTCGGGGATATTATTTATTTTCGTATAACGGTGCCAGGTGGAATGGCGCATCAGGCGGGCGGTATAGAGGATGTCGAAGGCGAACATGACCAGATGCTCGAAGCTGCGGCAGGCGGTGCGTTCGATCCAGGCGGGGGGTTTTTCCGGGTAGCTCAGCCGCAGGTTTTCCAGGGCACGCTCCCGGCCCCGGCCATAGATGCGGTAGAGGCCCCGGCCCAGCCAGCGGGCCACCCGCAGGGAGGCGTCGATGTCGGCGATTTGCAGCAGGATGGCGATGAGACGGACCATCACATAAAAAAGGTAGTCCAGCAGTGGATTATGCTTTTTTTTCTTCTTTTTCTTTTTCGGGGTTTCGGGCATGTAGTCTTTCGGTATTTCTATTAACAAATATCACTAATACCAAGTGATCATAATATTCGCACTTATCGGAGTCATTTCGAGCGGAGCGAAGCGGAGTCGAGAAATCTATTATAAACAGATTTCTCCACTTCGGGCCACTATGTGGCCCTTCGGGCGAAATGACCGAAAGCGTCTTTTATATTGCGCTTAGTATAACTTATTTCACGGCTGTATTTTAACGAAAACCGGGCCAAAGTCAAATACCGGTTTTTGTGGGGGATTTGGTGGAATTCGGGCGGGAATTGGATTATTTTGTAAACGGAAAGTGATTTTACCCCTCATATAAGGTAGAAATGTCTCTGGCTGTATGCAGCCGTGAAAATGAAACGGACGTCGGTTACTAAGGTGAAACGCGTTGTCGGACGGGCGATTTGAAAAGCTGGTGGAGGAGCACAGCCGGTTGGTGCTGAACGTGGCGCTGCGGGTGCTGGGGAATGCCGAGCTGGCACAAGATGTGCATCAGGAGGTGTTCCTGGCGATCTGGCGGCGGTGGGGCAAATTCAACGGGGATACGAAATGGAATGCGTATCTGTACCGGGCCGCGGTCCGCAAGTCGCTCGAACTGGCCCGGCGGGAGAAGCGGATGCCGGTCAGGGAGCAGCAGGACCGGACAGATATCAATCAGGAGCGGCCTGACGGTGCTCTGCGAACGGCCGAGCTGCAGCGGCGAATCCAGCAGTGCCTGGTGCGGCTGCCCCGGCGGCAGGCGGAAGTGTTCGTGCTGGCCCGGCTCGAAGGCCTGCCGTATCCGCAGATCGCCCGGCTGCTGGACTGCTGCGAATCGACCGTGAAGGTGCATCTGCACCGGGCGGTGAAACGGCTGGCCGGGCAACTGGCCGAGTTTCTGGAATAGAAGGTGTATTTATGAGTACCCACGAAAAAACGAATAAACTGCTGGTGAGTTTTGCTTTGGAGGAGTTATCCGAAGCAGAAGCAAATCAGGTGCGAACGCACCTGAGCCAATGTGAGATGTGCCGTCGGGAATATAACCGGTTGAAAACGCTGCTCGATAATACGGAACATGTTGGTCAGCTCACTACGGATGAAAATATATATGAATCAGCTCAGCAGGAAGTATTTGAAACGGTTAAAAACTATCAACCAAAACCAAACCTCTCCGTACCGTATTTTGGTCGGAGATTATTATGGAGAACAATTATGAAAAGTCGAATTACCAAACTAGCCACAGCGGCCGCAGTTTTAATGATTGTGAGTATTGGAGTGTTTACTTCCAAACCGGTTTATGGCTTGACAGACACGATAGAGGCAATGGAGAAGATCCATTTTATTCATGTTTTTAAATATGCCGAAGAGGGCAGGATTAACGATGAGAAATGGATTGAAATTGATTCCAATGGTTATCAGGCGAGATTTAGACAAGAGTCAAACAATATTTTAATCATAGATGATACAGACAAGGTGATTGTCTATCGGAAAGATAAAAATACGGTAATACTGTATGATGTCAACCAAAAGCATTATCAATGGATAGCTAATCTGGGTAAATTATTTAGAACTCTGGCTGGAAAAGGTGAGAAGGGAAGTATCGAAATTGAAAGGAATGTCAGTTTTGAAAACATGCCTGCTCACCGTATCCATTTGACAGAATGGAACATGAATGTTTATATTGATCCCAGTACGAAACTTCCCATAGCAATTGGTCCCTACATAGTCAATTATGAAAATCCACCTGCCGATATTTTTGCATTTGATATCCCAGATGGTGTTCTGGTACTGGACAAAAGACCAGGAGCGAATTCGATAGAAGATCCTGACTGGATGAAGGATGACGAGTTGGCAAATCGTGATTTTAAAAAAGCGAGGCAAGCCTTAGCTGAGGGGGAATATTCGGAAGCTGTGGAACTATTCATGCGTGTGGTTGCGATTCAACCTATGAGAAATTGGGCGGTGTTCTGGCTGGGCAAAGCTCAGCATTATTTGCATCAAGATAAGGCCGCCATTGAAGCCTTTTCTGATGTTATCAGTATGTTTCAAAAATTTGGTATAGAAACACCATACGCGCATCTGGCCCGCGGTTTGGCGTATGCTTTCGAAGGTTTGTATGAGGAAGCGAAAAAAGATTTGACGATTGCACTACCGGTTATGATTCAGGCACTTAGGAATCCAAAAATTGCTAAAGATTTTGATTATGCGGACGATCCACTATATCGTGACCGCAATGCGAGGCAAAGAGAGATGATTGAGAACGTGTGCGTAATGAATATGATCCACCGGTTACGGCAAATAACCAGTCAGAAAATGGGTGAGGATTTATCACCGGATTCAAAAGTTCCCGAAGAGGTTATTGCAGCTTGGGAAAACTGGTATCATACCAGCGGAGAGATACAGGTGGATTTTGACTATCAACCTGATTTATATATTCCTGAAGTCCCTGCTTCGGAAAAAGATTTATGTGACAGAGCTGTCAAATTTTTATTGCAAGGAGAAGGCGATATTTCATTGTTGTTTAGTGAAGCAAAGCAGGTTCAGTTGAAAGACTATTCAGTATGGTCTGCTTTGGGATTGGGTTTATATAAAGAAGGGATGTATGTTGAGGCTTTAGAAGCATTTCAGTATGCGGAACAACTGGAAGAAAAGCAGGATCCTGAACATATATATGGTCCTATCACCTGGCAGGGACATGTGCTTGACTTGCTTGGCCGAAGAGAAGAAGCTATCGAAAGGTATGAATCAGCCTTGAAACGTTATTCTCGGAGTAGTATGTATGTGGAATATGGCAATTTTGGAATAAAAATTGATGATAAATGGATCCAAAAAAGACTTGAGGAACCATTCGATCGTAACTAAAAGAGGGATCACATTCGAACACATTGGCACCATGAATTTGAATTTATAAACCGCTGGTTGAATAGCCTGGCGGTTTTTTTATGGGCGGGCGGGAAATTCCGGGGTTGCGGAAGGGGGATGGATGGGGTATGGTAGGGCATAAGAGAAATCAAATATCAAAAATAAAATAGAAAAAAGGTGGTATCGCCTACAGCGATGGTTATTTTTAATAGATTTTTCGACTCCGCTTCGCTCCGCTCAAAATGACCGAGGTGGGTCAAGCCCCATCCTACCGGAGCACGGCTGTGGTACGGTTGGTTTTGGTGTGAAAGGACAGGAATTATGAAGAGTTATCGCAAGGAATTGTGGTTTGATATCAAACAGCGGCGGGAATTCATTAATATCACGCCGAAGGTGGAGGAGTGTTTGCGGGAGAGCGGGATTCGGGAGGGGCTGTGCCTGGTGAACGCGATGCACATCACGGCCAGCGTGTTTATCAATGACGATGAGCCGGGGCTGCACGCCGATTTTGAGGAGTGGCTGGAGGGGCTGGCCCCGGAGAAGCCCTACAGCCGCTACCGGCATAACGGCTACGAGGACAACGGCGACGCCCACCTGAAACGGACGATCATGGGCCGGGAGGTGGTCTGTGCGGTGACGGCAGGGAAGCTGGACTTCGGGCCGTGGGAGCGGATTTTCTACGGGGAATTCGACGGCAAGCGGCGGAAACGGGTGCTGGTGAAGATTATCGGGGAGTAGATTTGACGCCAGCGTCAAAAGCTCTTCGACCCCTTGTTATTGGGGAGCTGAGCCGTTTTTGGATATCTAAATTGACTTTTGGCGGTTCCGTCAGATTTGACTTGCAAGGCGGCGGAAGCAGGGATAAGCTGGGCAGATCAACAGGTCATGTGAAAGATGTATAGATCGGAAAAACGATAAAGTCGTAGAACATGTCAGGGAAAACGAAATGGAAATACTGATTGTTCCTTTGATCTTTCTATTGTTGGGCTGCCTGGCGGCGGGTATGGTGGCCTTTATCATGTGTCTGATAGCCTTTTCGCGGCTGAGAAACCTGGAGCAGAAGATCCGCTGGCTGCAGGAGGCGCCGGTTCGCAGGGAGAAGGGGGCAGCGGAGATGAAAGCCGAGGCGCCGGTTCTGCCGCAAAAGCCGGTGGTGTCGGAACTAATTCCCCCGCCGCCTCCGCCGGCAGAGGCAGTCAGCAAGGTAAGGGAAGAGGTTCCCCTCTCGGCCCGGGAGATCAAGCCGCGGGTGGAGGGGGTGACGGAGGAGGAAAAGTCCAGCATCCTGACCAATGGCTGGGCGGGCGTGGCGAAAACGCTAAAGACGGCGGAAACGATGGGGCTGGAACAGCGGATCGGGACCAAGTGGGTGCTGGTGGCGGGCGTGATTGCCATGCTGGTAGGGATAGGTTTTTTCCTGAAATTTGCCTATGACCGAAATTGGATCGGGCCGCTGGGCCGGGTGGTGATTGCAGCGATAGTAGGTCTGTCAGCACTGGCAGTAGGGGAATGGACCCGGCGGCGGGATTACGGGATCGCAGCCAGGGGGTTGACGGCGCTGGGTTTTGCGATTTTGTATGTGACGATTTTCGGGGCGTATAATTTTTATCATTTGCTGGCGGCAGGTCCTGCGTTTCTACTGTCGATCCTGATTACCGCGGCGGCGATGCTGTACGCGGTGAGCCTGAACGAGATATTGGCGGCATTCCTGGCCCTGCTGGGCGGTTATTTGAGTCCGGTTCTGCTTTCTACGGGGGAGAATCGGCCAATGGGATTGTTTAGCTATGTTACGTTATTAAGTGTCGGCGGGATGCTCTGTGCGATCTTCCGGAAATGGCGGGCGGTCAATATCCTGGTGTTTTTGGGGACTTATGGTCTTTATACCGGCTGGTTCGAGAAATTTTACCGGCCGATGATGAAAGACGCTGGATTTATACCGAGAGCGGATCTGGATATCGTGCTGGGCTGGCTGGGGGTGTTTTTTGTGCTGTTCCTGGTGCTGCCGGTTTTGTATGAACTGGTCCGGCGGGTGAAGGCGAAGCGGGAAGATGTCTGCCTGATTTTAAGCAATGCCGCGCTAGTGTTTTATTATTTGTGCACGGTGCTGTATGGGCATTATCGGGAGTCGCTGGCGTTCGCGGCGGTGGGGATGTGTGCCGCGCATCTGGTATTGATGGCGGTCATCGGGCGGCGATGCCAGCAGGATGTGCCGCTTCGGCTGTCGCTGCTGGCGATCAGCATATTTTTCGTGACGGTGGCGATCCCGCTGTATCTGAAGCTGTACGCGGTGGCCTGGGCCTGGGCGGCGGAAGGGATTATTCTAACGATCATCGGGTTGAAGTATCGCAGCCTGTGGACGCGGGCGGGCGGCATGGCGGCGTTCACGCTAAGCTGCATCTGGCTGATCTATTATCTGCCGCTGCATCAGGCGGCGTTTGATCTGGTGGTGAACCGGCCGTTTTTGTCGTGGTGGGTAACGGCGGCGGCGGTGGGGATTGTGCATGGTATGTACCGGCGGGACCGGACGCTGGGAGAGGAAAGCCGAATGCTGGCAGAGATTTTGTACGCCGGGATGCTGCTGTTGTTTTTTGCGGGCCTGGCTATGGAGTGGTTTTACCATGTGCGGTACAATCTGGCGACGACGGCGCGGTCCTATCCGGGGCATTTTGAAAAAGGGCTGGTGGTTTTGGTGACCGTGTTTATGCTGCTGTTTCTGGTCCGGCCGCTTCGCCCCGCCGGCTGGATCAATAAGCTGATTGCCCTGTTGATCGGATTGATAGGATCGGGGTATTTACTGATTTGCTTTACGGGATTTCATCATCAGAAATTTACAATTTTTTCCAACGGCAGTTTTGGCATCGGGCTTTATTTTGTTTTGGGGCTGCTAACCGGCGGCTGGGTGCTGAAAAAGCAGGCGGCCGGGGCGGCGGATCGGGCACTGGCCCTGGGATTGGGTTTATGCAGTATTGTGGTTTTGTGGCTGCTGCTGACGGAGGAGATTTATTATTACTGGCATTATCAAGGGGCGGGTACCGGGGAGGAGTCCCGGTATGCCTTTCTGGGGCAGATGTACCTATCGGTCATGTGGGCCATTTACAGTCTGGTTTTGATGATGCTGGGCTTCTGGCGGAAGGTGGCGATCCTGCGGTATATCGCCCTGGGTCTGCTGGCGGTGGTGCTATTCAAGGTGTTTGTCTTTGATATGAGTACGCTGAAGAGTGTGTATCGGATTGCAGGCTTTGTGGTGCTGGGGATGATTTTGCTGGGGATTTCGTATTTGTACCAATTCGGCAAAAAGAAGGGATTTTTCAGCAGGTTATGAAAAGGAAACGGTATTGGATACTGGCGGTCGGCATACTATGGCTGGGATGGCAGGGGGCGGTGTGGGGCGAGGACTGGTCTTTGTGGAGCCATGTGGCGGAGGTGTCGCAGCCCCGGAGCAATGAACCATTTTGCCGGTTGCTATTGAGCGGAGAGGTGTATCATCTGAGCCGGGGGGATCTGGCGGATGTGCGGCTGGTGGATAGGACGGGCGGGCAGATTCCTTATGTGTTATACCGGCCGCAGGACGAGGTGAAGCGACAGGAATGCCGGCTGATAGAGCTGAATCGGGGGGTGATGGAAGATGGCTCAGCCGTGTTGACGCTGGATTTCGACAGCCAGGTGATGAAGGATCAGATTGCAGTGGAGACCTCAGGAACTAATTTCCGCCGGAAAATAGTGGCGGAAGGTTCAAATGACAATCGAGAGTTTATTACGCTGGTGGATGGTGCGTATGTTTTCGCGATACCCGGGCAAAGCGGCATCCAGCGATTTTCCTCCCTGCGATTGCCCGCCAATGATTTTCGGTACTTGCGGATTCGGGTGTATCCCATGACGGCAGAGGAAGGGGTAATTACCATCGGGAGGGTGACTGCCTGGCAGGAGCATTCGAAGCGAGTGGGCCGTCAGCCGGTAGTGATGAAGCTGATGGTTGGCGGGATGGAGGACAAAACCAAGACCAGTTGGCAGGTGTATGATTTGGAATATAACCATCTGCCGGTGGTGGGGATCCGGTTGGAAGCGGCGGAGGAAAGGTTTTACCGGTATGTGACCATCGAAGGCCGGGAACAGGAAAAAATTCAGGTGGAAATTCACGGGGAGGATAATCGCCGGCGGTATCGGGATGAAGAAGTGCCGTGGCGGCATTTGCGCTCGGGTACCATTTACCGCTATAGTATGACAACCGGCCAGGTAGAGGAATCATTTCGTT
>JAKJEP010000097.1 GCA_022705365.1 Planctomycetota bacterium
AACGGCTGCATGGTCACCGCGGTGGCATTGGGAAAGATGATGCCCAGCGTCGCGATGCACACAAACAGCAGCCCGAACAGCAGCCCGAATCCCCCCCATCCCGTCCCGGCACAGCCGGCCAGCAGCAACGCCGCCGCCAGATTGATCCCCAAACCCCGCCGCAAAAGCTGCTCCGCCCGGAACCGCCGCAGCAGCCACCGGTTCGACTGGCCGCCGATATACAGCCCGATGGAATTGGTGGCAAACAGAAAGCCGAAATAGGCCGCCGGCACGCCGAATAATTCGATAAAAACAAACGACGAATTGGCAATGTAGGTGAACAGGATGCCTGATGTGCAGCCGATCGCCAAAGCCGGCCCGAAAAAGCGGCGATCAGCCAGTATCCGCCCGTAGCGGCGGAACACCTCCGCCAGACGCCCCCGCACCCGGCTTTCCCGCGGCAAAGTCTCCGGAATAATCCGATAAACACCGAACATACACAAGCCCCCAAACGCCATGATTGTCCAGAAAATGACGCGCCAATGCGTATAACTCACCAAAAAACTCCCCAGAAAGGGCGAGACAATCGGCCCGATCCCGCCGACAATCATCATCATCGTATAAAATCGGGCTGCCTCGTTGGCCTCGTACAGGTCCCGGACAATGGCACGGGAGATCACCACCCCCGCCGAGCCGCCCAGCCCCATCAGAAACCGGGCCGCGATCAAGGTATAAATCGAGTGCGTACTGGCGCAGACCACCGCCATCGCCGTGAACAGCAGGCAGCCCGCCAGCAGCGGCCGCCGCCGCCCCGCATGATCGCTCAGCGTGCCCCAGAAGATCTGCCCCGCCGCCAGCCCCAGCAGAAAGATTGCCAGCGTCATCTGCACCATCCCCAGACTCGTCCCCAGCTCCTGCGCCATCCGCGAAAACGCCGATAGATACATATCAATCGAAAACGGCCCGCATATAGACAACGCCCCCAAAACCCACGCCAGCCTCCGCGCCAATACCCGCCCCGCCGCTCTCTTCAAAGGCGGGGTTGATTCTGGATCAGGCGGAGCAGGTTTTGATAATGACGTCATATTTCTCGTGGTTTCTATACCCTACCCCATGCGGGCATTTTAGGAAAACCTTTGGAGTTTATTGGTTTTATCTTTAGTTTATCTTTTTTAGTAAAACTGTAACTATCTATTTAAAAAGGATTTATATTTATGGATATGCCAAATTAAAGATACGATTAACTTATTTACATCCATCGCTTATTACCCAATAGCCACCCCTGCGGCTTCCCAAATGTCTGATTTTTCCTTCTTTCTTTAGCTCCTCCAGCAAATTGCTGATGTCGCCTCTTTTTAGGCCAGGGAAAGCATCCGCAAATTCAGAAAAAACACCTTTGGGTTTGTTCTGAAGATGTTTTAATATTAGTTCCTTTTTTGCCTCCCTGGTTAAACCTGCCAATCGGGTATGAACCCCGGACTTACCTATGTGTTTATAATATCCGCGCGATAAAATATATTTAGCACCTCGTGTCCTGCCGACCTGTTCTATAATTCCAAGCCCCATAAATTTGACTCGAAATTCAGCATTACTGATCACTCCGTTTTCCCGGATCTTTTCCAGTTCATAAATTTCTTCAAACGAGAGCAATATCTGTTTTTCTCGGGCTGCTTTCTCCAGAAATAGTATAAAATTCTTATCTTTTACCTGGGCGGGTATACGTAATACCACGGAATAGGCATCACTGCCGCGGAAATTGGGTATCCCTTTTCCTTCGCGTATGGTACTTTCAAAAATATCGTTCATCCCTTGACCAGCCCGCTCGACCAGTTCTGCTTTCTCCAGTATTTCTGCGATACGCCGGTTTCGCCAGTAAGATTTTTCCAGAATATTTTCCGGTGTTATTCCCTGAGGAAAGCTGCCGGGGCTTTCGATGGAAAACTCCTGTGGGGACGCCTTGATGTATATGGACCGTCCTTGGATACGATAATCCCGGTGGGCAACGGCATTAAGCAATGCCTCGCGAACCGCCTTTTCATTAAATGCAAGCACCTCACGCTGAAAAAGACCGTCCTGAAACGGAAAACGGATATTTCGGGCATTAATCACCTTCCAGATTTCGTCGTATATTTTAAAAAACGGCTCGCGCCAGGCAATCCGAAAGTCATGAGTGGTTTGGCTCTGGTTATGCCGCCATTCAAAGATAATCTCATCGCCGGGCAGAAGTTCGTCAATCTTTTCTTTCTGGCCGAACAATATCAACGTGGCATAATTCAATCCTTTATCCGATAAACATCCAACTGCCCGCATCAGCTTATCCGTTGTGAATTGCCCGTATTCTTTTCTTTGGGATTTCTGAATCCAGCGTGCAAGGAAATTCTGGATGGCCTCATTATCTAAATCAGTTATTTCCAAGCCGGAAACTTTCTGTTCCGAAAAATCCGGCTCTCCTTCGTTTAGAATACCTCGCAGCGTCTGCTCATCCATTTCCACAAGCGATTCTCCCGCTCGCATCGGATACCTGTAACGACCTGTGGATTTCACTGCTCTACCGATGTAAGGACGTGGCGGAATATGAAAAATCAATACCCGGTTGGTCCCCTCCCACACCTCTTCCACATCCACACGAATGCCGGTTTTTTGCATGAGTTCTTGCGATAACTTATTATATGTCCCTAAATATGATCTGGTTCCTATAATTTGTCCGGCATTATTTACTCCCAAAATCAACTTGCCTCCCCCCTCATTTGCCAAAGCGGCACAGTAGTCTGGCAAATCCTTATCCCTGCTGAATTGGTTTTTTGCCTCTTTAAATTCGAGGTTCAGCCCCTCAGGTTTTAACAGCCATTGTTTCAACTGCTCTACAGTAGTCATTGCATTCTCATGTAAATCATCTTGATTGTTTGATTACAAAAGCATCTATCTCTCGAATAACTATCCCATCGCCATAATAATTTTCAAAATATTGCGCTACCTTTTATTTTACGTTCCTTGTAGTTCAATCCTTGATATTGCCTCCTGTGCTGGTATTACATTCATTGCAGGATATTTGGGAAATCTACGCCCTGATTCTCACTAAATACCCCGTCGTGTCAAGTACTTATGGAGCAATCTATCTTTATCTATGAGAAAACTGGTTTCATATACCCTTTGATTTGAACTATTTCCAACAGCGTAGCACGCATGGTAAGTTTCAAATACGGACCATCATCGCTGCGAATTAAAACAAGATCTTGCTGCCATGTTGGTCAGCTGGTTCGCCCTTATTATTTACCTTATAACCTCCAACTACTAAAAAGCCTGTCAACTTTCACAACGCATATGTTGGCAACAAAATTGTTGTGTTTTATTCATTGTGTTCCCATCTTTCCTCCTATTTCCTGTCGTCTCGCCGCACCTTAATTATCATACCATTACCAAAAGCGAAAAATAAAGACTTACGGCCATTTTCAAAACCAATATTAACAACTTACAGCATTTCTCCAGCCACAAATATAAGGATTTACGGCAATTTCCCCAGATTCAAAATAAGCACTTACAATTCCAAAAATTTTTTGGGCCGACCAAATAAAGGAAAAAACCATTCACTTTCATAGATGTTTTACTTAACTTTTCCTCTGTTTTATTCATGTTTTATAGCAAAACCTTCATCTTTTGTTATACTTTATTCAACATTTACCAACTCAGCCTAACCGTTACAAATTACCAAAAATCTTACCCAAAATGCCAAAATACTTACCAAATCGCTACAACCGTTATAATCCCTACTTTATTATCGGACCACCCCTTTCCACGCAAAATAAAGACTTATGGCAATTTTCCCGCGAAATATAATGACCTATGGCAAATTTTATTTTGTCGGCGTTAGATTATGTGTATCATATATAAGTGACGATTCTAAACCTTTTTAGCAGGACCAGCTATGGCAATATACTTAAAAAATGCGTTCGTTTGCGGCATCTTCCTCTGCCTTCTTCCCGCCTTGCAAAGCGGTTTCTCCCAAAATCCACCCGCTGATAAAGCCGTCATCATCAACGTATCTTCTTCACTGACAAGCTCTTCCGCTCTCCGCCAGCAGATCGACCGGGCCGCCGAACAGGGGGTAAAAACGATCATCTTCCGCTTCTCCGGCAGCGCCGCCTCCTTCACCACCTTCTCCGAACTGGGCCGCGAAATCGCCTATCTGCCTAAAAATAAAGACGTTAAAACCGTTGCCTACATCCCCGCCGATGCTACCGGCATGACCATGCTCCCCGTCTTCGCCTGCCAGCAGATCATCGCCGATGAATTCGCCCAACTGGGCAAAGTCATCACCGAACAAAAACCAGACCCCGATAATCCCCAGCCATCTGTAGATGAGCAAACCGTTGTCAATAAAATAGTTAGCTTCGCAGAGGCCGCCGGCCACAACCCCCTGATCGCCCAGGCCATGACCAGCAAACGCCTGATCCTCTATGAAATCCAGAATGGCACGGAAACCAGACTGGTCGATCAAACCGGCTTCCAAACCCTGGTCCAGGCCCCCAACGCCCAGTGGCAAATGAAGGGCAGCGGCCCGCTGGATAGTTCCGATGAGATGTTAATTCTAAGCGGCAAAAAGGCTTATGAACTCGGACTGGTTTCCCATCTGGCGGCTAATGAACAGGAATTAACCGCCGCTTTAGGCGTAACCTTAACAAAGATCAATCCAGTTCCGGAATCCACCCCCGCCGCAGCCGACCCCAATGTCGTACAGAAAAAGGAAGAAAAACCTAAGCGACAGTTTGTTACGCAAGACAAGCCTGCCAAAGCAGTTACCATCGTATGTAAGGACATGATTGACGAAGGGCTTTACGAATCAATCAAAAGGCGGGTCGAGGCCAGCCTGGCCGATGGCGCCAACTATATCATACTGGAAATGGACACCTTCGGCGGCCGGGTCGATAGTGCCATTGCCATTTCCAACTATCTGCTCCATGATGTCGCAACCAAAGCCTACACAATAGCTTATATACCTACCGAGGCCCTTTCCGCCGGTGCTTTGATCAGCGTTGCCTGCAACGATATCATCATGAAAAAAGCCACAAAGCTGGGCGATTGTGCCCCGATTATGCTGGGCGGCACCCTGGAAGGCACCGAACGGGAAAAAGCCGAGAGTTTCCTGCGTTCCAATTTCGAAGCCTCCGCCAAGGCCAACGGGTACCCCATCGCATTATGTAAGGCTATGGTAACTATGTCGTTAGAAGTCTGGCAGGTGAAAAACCGCCAGACCGGCCGCAGCGAATACTTCGAAAAAGACGAATTACCCACCCTGGATCCTTATCAATATGATCTGGACAACAAAAAGAAAGTGGATAAAGACACTGAATTGCTAACCGTAGATGCAGAAAAGGCTTATGAATACGGCCTGGCCCGGGCGGTTGTGGAGGATTTCGACGGTGCCCTGCAATTTCTCGAACAGCGGGACAGTGTCAAATTCAGCCGCCCCGTGGCCCGGCTGACCACCAACTGGTCGGAAGAACTGGTCCGCTGGCTGGCCAGCCCCACTGTAGCGGGCATTTTGCTAATGATAGCCCTGCTGGGGATTTACATCGAATTAAACAGCCCCGGCGTGGGTCTGCCCGGCGCTGTGGCGGTCATCGCCCTGGTAATTTTATTCGGCAGCAAATACCTCATCGGCATGGCCAACTGGTGGGAAATCGCGGTCTTTGCGGCCGGTTTGGGCCTGCTTCTCGTGGAAATCTTTGTCATTCCGGGCTTTGGAGTGACCGGCATACTTGGTATCCTATTAATCATCTTCGCCCTGGGTGCCATGATGGTGGGCAATCGTCCGGATGAATTGCCCATCCCAGCCACCGATCTTGACTGGGGCCTTTTCAAGCAAAACCTCAAAGGCGCACTGATCGGTTTTGCGGGTTTTCTCGTGCTGGCGTATTTTGTCAGTAAATATCTCCATAAAATCCCCATCGCCAGCAAGCTGGTGCTGGCAGTCCCGCAGACAGAAGCGGCGGTCGTTAAAGCCCTTGAGTCCAGCACCACGCCAACCCCGCTGGTAAAACCGGGCCAAAAAGGAATCAGCGTAACGGCCTTGCGGCCGGCAGGCGCTGCCCGGATCGACGGCCGGAAAGTGGATGTCATCACCAAAGGCGAACTAATCGAAGCACACCAGGAGATTATTGTTGTCGAAGTCGAAGGAAATCGTATAGTAGTAAAGAAAGAATCCGATAATCATTATTTTAAATAAAGGGAGCGGACCGTGTTGCTCTATGCTGTGATTTTGTTGTTGCTGGGAATCGGACTGATTATCCTGGAGGTATTGATCCCTTCCGGAGGAATCCTCAGTATCTTTGCCACCGCCGCCCTGATCGGTTCGCTGGTGTTGGGATTTATGGAGTCGAAGACCACCGGTTTTGTTTTTCTAGCGGTGATTATAGTCTGTTTGCCAATCGCTATCTGCTGGGCCTTTAAGCTCTTGCCGAAAACAGCCATCGGCAAAAAAACGATCTTGGCCCCCGTGGTGGAAACTCCCCAGGAACGCGGTAAAGCCGGGGTCAGCGAGCAGCAATTTGACAAGCTGAAGGGCAAGACCGGCATGACCCTGACGGCACTGCGGCCGGGGGGTATCGCGGAAATCGATGGTCAGCGCTACAGCGTCATAGCCAAAGGCGAGATGATTGACAGTAATACCGAAATCGTAGTCATGGAAGTTGAAGGAAACAGTATCCTTGTAGATACGAAACATGCCTGAGAATTGGCTTTAGTACAGGAGAATAAGAAAGATGGAAGCTATGGTGATAGCGGCGGTAACGGATAAAATATGGATGGTTTTAGGGATTATAGCCCTTATCTTTGTCGTGGTACTCTTACTGCTGCTGGGAATGTATATCAAAATCTGGATCCAGGCGTTGTTCAGCGGGGCAAAAGTCAGCTTCTTTGATTTGATCGGAATGGGGCTGCGAAAAGTACCGCCGCAACTCATTGTCAGTGCCCGGATTTCGGCGGTGCAGGCAGGGATTACCAATCTGAGTACGCAACAACTGGAAAGCGTGTTTCTGGTGCGCCGCGATCCCAGCGATGTCTTGATCTGTGTCAATGCCCTGATTATTGCCTTTAAGGCCAATTTGAATATCAGCTTTGCCGATTTACAGGCCCATCATTTCGCCGGCGGCCGGGTGGATAGCCTGGTCAAGGCTATGATTGCCGCCAACCGGGCAAATATCAAGCTGTCCTTCGATGTGGCCCGGGCGATCGATCTGGCGGGCCGTGATATTCTGGACGCAGTACATATGACGGTTAAACCCAAGGTGATTGATTGTCCGACCCAAACACCCGGGACCACCATGCTGGACGCGGTGGCCAAAGACGGCATCCGGCTGCTGGTGCGGGCACGGGTAACGGTGCGATCCAATATCGACCAGTTAGTACGCGGTGCCACGGATGAGACAATCATCGCCCGTGTCGGCCAGGGAATCGTCAGTGCCATCGGCTCCTCCAATACCTACAAGGATGTGCTGGAGAATCCGGACCGGATCTCCCGCAAGGTATTGGAAAGCGGCCTGGACGCCCAGACGGCCTATGAAATTGTCTCGATTGATATTGCCGATGTCAGCGTCGCCAGTGCCGGCGATGTGGCCAACGTCGGCGCGCTGCTGGAAACCGACCGGGCGGAGGCCGACAAAAAAATGCGGCAGGCCGAAGCCGAAGGCCGGGCGGCCATGGCCCGGGCACGGGAACAGGAAATGCGCGCCTTGGTGCAGGAAAACCAGGCCAAGGTGGTGCTGGCGGAGGCGGAAGTACCCCGGGCAATTTCGGATGCCTTCCGCAGCGGCAATCTGGGGATTATGGACTATTACCGTATGAAAAATATCGCGGCCGATACCGCCATGCGGGATTCGATCGGCCGGGGAAATCAGCCGAAACAGACTCCCCATCATGAATCATAAGTATAGTAAAAATAAGGTTTCCGCTACCAGCGGATAAGAATTATGTGGTATCAGATTATTACATATGTTTGTCTGGCGGATCAGGACGATGGGCCGGGCGGCCTGGGCAAATTCCTGCCGATTATTATATTCATAATTTATATAGTAAGCGGACTGATTAAGGGCAAGCAGACGAAAAAACCGCCGGAAACGCCCGCTCCCAAACAAACCCCCCGCCAGCCGGCACCGCCTACCTATACCCGTAAACTGCCGCCGAATCATCCAGCACGTCAATCCCAGGTACCACCAACCCGACCATCAACACAACCCCAACCAACCCGACCGACCGAACCGGCAATGAAAAGACCCGTTCCGGCACCCCGGCCGATTCCGCAGGTCTCTAAACCCACCCCACCAGTGTCCCAACCAAGGCCAATGGGTGGACCTCGCCCGCCGATTCAGCAACCAGCCAAACCGATTCCGCGGCCAGGTATGCAAAAGCCAAAACCCATACCAGCCTCAGCCTTTACCCAGCAGCCGGCAAGCGAGCCTTCCCGGGCTGCCCAGCCAGGCGCCGCCGCCAGAAAAGAGCCGCCAGTTCCCGAAACAAAAAAACTGCCGGCTGTCGCCAGGCCCCTGCCGCTGGTATTGGATCAGCCGGATGAACTCTCACGCGCAATTCTCTATTCGGAAATCCTGGGAACTCCGGTCGGTTTGCGCTCGATGGGCAGTTATGATTATTGATTGAAGAGCCGTTTTTTGCATGAAAATCAGTTTCGATCTTCGGTTTGCCCATCTGCCCGGCGGTGGCGGTGTCTATACGGCGGAATTACTAAAAGCCCTGGTGCGAACCAGACCGCAAATACGGTGGCATATATACCACAACCCCGAAAGTCGGCGGCAGCAGGCCGTCATCACCGAATTGTCGAATGAGGGGGCCAATCTGGAGACGACTGCAGTAAAAGCCCCGTGCCTTTCGGTCCGGCAGCACTGGCAGTTCCGTACTTTTCACGATGATGCGGATGTATATCATTACCCCCACTTCGACATGCCTCTGGGGATGCGGGGTATTCCGCTGGTGATGACCATCCACGATTTGTATCCGCTTACCCTGCCGGGTTATTGTTCGCCATTGAAACGGCAGTATTTTTACCGGCTGGCCCGGCATAATGCCCGGCGTGCCAGCAGGGTAATTACCATATCCCAGCACACCCAAAGGGATATCCAGCAATGGTTGCAATGCCCGCCGGAAAAAATCCGGCTCATCCCCCAGGGCTACAGCCGTCAATACCGGCCGATACAGGACAGCCGCCTCTTGGCAGAAGTTCGAGAGAAACACCGATTGCCCGAAAAATTCATCCTGTACGTGGGCAATCACAAACCCCACAAGAATCTGGCCCGGCTGCTGGAGGGATATCGGCTCCTGCCCAGGGAGACCCGGCAAGAGTATGCGCTGGTTTTGACGGGGCCAATCTCGCAATATACCAAAACCTTACAGGATCTGGCGGAACGCCTGGATCTTCGTCCCCAGGTCCAATTTCTCGGCCTCATCGGCGAGGAAGACCTGCCGGCCTTGTATAATCTGGCTTCGCTATGTGTCCTGCCCAGCCTGTATGAAGGATTCGGTCTGCCGCTGGTGGAAGCGATGGCCTGCGGGACGGCGGTTGCTTGCTCCAACGCCGCCGCCATCCCCGAAGTCGTCGGTTCTGCCGGCCGGTTATTCGATCCTCTGGATCCGCAGGCCATTTCCCAGGCAATCCTCCAGGCCATTCAGAATGATGTCGGAAAAACCGGGATCAGACAAAAATGCCTGGACCAGGCGGCGAAATTTTCCTGGGAAAAAACAGCCGCCCAAACCTGGCAGGTCTATCAGGAACTAATGGCTTCCCAGTAGAAAAAACCACGATTTTACCGGCCGAAGGTCAATCCAAACGTCAAACAGATCGATTGTAACTATCCTTTAAATAAACACATACAACAAATCGTTGCCTTCCTCCGCTCTACCTCTTGCTTTGCCCCCTATAATATTGGTATAATGCAGGATCGTTGCCTGAATTGGTTTTGATTATAGCCTTATGAAAAAGATAATTATAATCCGGGCTGGAAGTCCAGCCTGGAAAGAACAAAATAGACTGCAAGGAACCTTGCCTCTGCCTATTTCCGAAGCGGGCAAAGAGGTGCTGGATAAAATCTCTTCTTTTCTGAAGGAGGAGGGCATTGACTGTCTGTACTCCAGCGGGAATGAATCCTCCGGTCCCACAGCCCAATATCTATCCCATCAGTTTGGCTTTAAAACCAAAAAGCATACCGGTTTACGCGAGCTGAACTGCGGGTTATGGCAGGG
>JAKJEP010000098.1:0-410 GCA_022705365.1 Planctomycetota bacterium
TTCGAGAGTCATCAGGTCATCGACCAGACTGAAGGTTCGCTCCCGCCCGCCCGTCTTGACCGCCTGGAGCACGTGAATCTTGGCACAGTCCGCGCCCAGGTAATCCAGCCGGGGCCGCAGCGTATCGCCGGGGTCGTCCTCCGCCGACAAGAGGATCGTCGAGCCGGTGGGGGCATGCGTGTATGGGTCATCGGGCCAGACGTCGCCCGTACTGACGCGCGCGGCAACATCCAGGCTGACAAACGATTTTCCCAGTCCCGGATCGCCCGCTAGGATAGTGATCTTGCCAATGGCGATCCGGTCCGGCCACAGCCATTCGATAGGTACGGGGTCAACATCACTCAGCCGGGTCAAGACCGCTTCCTCGTCGTTGCGGATCGGGTCCATACGTTTTGGGGAAGTACTCTTTT
>JAKJEP010000098.1:420-10045 GCA_022705365.1 Planctomycetota bacterium
CCCCGCCTCTAGCCCGGATCGAATTGTCTTCTTGATCTCTGAATCGGCAAGCCCCGCTTCGTGGGCAGCTTCCGTCAACCGCCCCACCACCTCAGATTCGTCAAGCTCCCCACCTGCTACCAGTTGCCCCAAGCAGAGAGCAGCGGTATTCAGCGTAATGTTGCGGATGCCATTCGGCGCGGAGTGGACTTTGTCGCACTCGGATTCCAGGGCGGTCCAGCCATACGCCGATCCCTGGCCCTTTGCATTGGGGGACGCGGCAGCAGGGGGAGTGAAATATTCCTGATATAGGTTCGCGATCTCCTCGGCGCGGTCCTCGATCCCGGTTGGGGTTCCCTCTAAATGGTTCCCCGTCATACAGAAATATCGCTTCTGGTCGTACATTTCAAGTTGAACGCCGTTTTTGTGAATAGCTTTACCGCTGCCCGGTAATGCCGCCTTCACAATGATATGAAGGCCTTTCCCGCTGAGTGAGATTTCGGTGTAGCTGCCGAGTGCATCGACAATATCCTTTGCCCAGGGTTTTAGCTGTTTGTCCTCGTCAAAACAGTCATCTAAATCAACACCAAGGTAAGAATCGTAGCCGCTGAAGACGAACCCGATCCCAGCATATCTGCCATTAGCCACCGCCTGCACGGCCTCGTCAAAGCTGCCCCAGGTGGCAGGATCTGTAGTCCTGGCAAACTGGCCCGTTTTGACGTTCAGCGGGACTTTAGCTTGATTGTGGCATACCCATTGAGGTCTAACTGCTAATTCCGCTGGGATGTTCCAAAAACAGTTAATCATCGCCGCCCCCTCCTGCCTGCTGGCCCTGGGCAAGAAACGCCTCAATCTGCTGCCGCGTCCAGTATCGCCGGGAATTGATAATCTTGGCCGCCGGGGGTAGCTGCTCCGAGTGCAGCCATTCGTAAAGGGTGGTTCGGCCTATCCCCAGCAACCATGCCCCGCGGGTACGCGACGACGACGCGGCCATGTGGCGGCGGATTCTACGAATCCCCTTTGAAGTGGTTATCCCGATTGAGGAACGCGACCCCCAGATTAAAAAGATTCTCACGAACCCGGCGAAGGCAGGGGCGGCCATTCTGGCCTGGGCAGTGCGCGGCTGTTTGCTCTGGCAGGAAAAGGGCCTGATTATTCCCGATTGCGTTCAGGCCGCGACGGCTAGCTATCGGGACGATATGGACCCCCTGCGGGATTTCTTCCAGGATTGCTGCACCTTCCAGGAATCGGCCATTGTCCCCGTAAGCGATTTACGGAAACACTATGACCAGTGGGCCAGCGATTGCGGGATTAAATGGACTATCGGCCCGCGGGAATTTAACGACCGGGTAAGAGACAAGGGGGCGGCGATAGATACGAAATGGATTAACGGGCGTTCGCAAAAATGCTGGCTGGGAATCAAATTGCAGGACACCCACTAACCAGGAAAGGCGGTTTTAAAATGATGACAAAAAGACGAAAAAACCAAAAAACCTTACCAAAACCCTACCCATTCGGTAAGGCGGTAAGATTCTATCTGATAATACTTTACGTAAAAACAAGGCAAAATCCTTACCACTCTTACCACGATTTAGATAAACCTCTTCGCGAGGCGCATATAGGGAAAGTTACCGAAAATGCGGTAAGGATTGGTAAGGATTTTATAAACCAAGCAATGATAATACTTTACGCCAAATAAATTCGGTAAGGAATTGGTTAGAAGTGGTAAGGTTTTCTTAAGTGAATAGGAGTTAATTTTATGGACAAAATAGAGCTTACAGAACAGGCCCACAACAAGCAGAAAAACCGCCAGCCCGCACCTGCCCCCACCAGCAAAGAAAGTAATTTTTGCTGTAACCCTAGGAATTATGGACATAAGACGTCCAGAATTGCGGCTGAGCCTGTACAGAAAAATTTTCCGGGGACGGCCAGGGCGAACAGGAGCCAGGGCAACGGATACCGTAACCGTTGCTCTAGTAAGCTAACTATTTATGACAACGTTACTTATAATTTGGAAGATAAAAACTTGGCGTGAATCTTGGCGTTTGTTGCGTCAAAACCAGCCCAAAAGTTGACAATTTATAGGAGTGTCAAGATGTTTAAACAGAGTTTTAAATGGAAGCAATTGGATATTGAAATCAGCGGCCCCGACGAAACGGCAGTAAGGGGAACCGCGGCCCGGCTCCAGACGTTTTTGAATAACCAAAAATCGACCCGGCAGCAGATGCTAGATGGCCGCTACCAGCCCTGTAGCGAGTTACGTTTCAATTTGACAAAAGAAGGAGGCGACCTAAGCCATGACCAGTAAAAATGATGCCAGAGGCAACCTAGGCCGATTTAAGCCCGGCGTAAGCGGCAACCCCAGCGGGCGGCCAAAAACCAAAAGGAAAACCTTGGCCGAATCCATGACCAATTTACCCCTGGTCCTGGAGCGGATGATTCGGACGGCGGCCAATGATACCGATTGGCTGGAACGGCTGCGGGAAAGCAGCCCGGATAAATACGCCAGCCTTTTGACCAGCCTGGCAAGGATTGCGGAAAACACAGAAAATAAAACCGTCCAGGCCCAGGCTGACGCGGATAGCGTGAAAATTGTTATGGCCGACGTAAGGCCGGACAACCTGGAAGACGGCCAGCAGGGCGGCAGGCCCGGCGTTTTTGTCCGCGACCTTATGGGCGACCGCGTCCAGTTTATTCCCAACACCACCAAGGCCCAGCTTATGGCGTTTTGGCAGCAGATTCAGAGCGAACCCGTAGAAGGCGCCCGGCCCGGCCCGTCTATCGTTATGTCCACCAGGAACGAAGCGGAATCGTTACAGGCCCGGATTGACCGGACCCGCGAACTGCTGGGGGACAAATGGCCGCGGCAGGTGCGAACAGCGGATGACTTATTCGCCTGGCTGGAAGGGGGATTGAAGGGCGGCGAAAGCGACAGCTTGTTAAGGCAGAAATACACCAAAGCAATGGACATAATTAAAAACCTTATCGACTCACCCGGCAGAATCCGGGCTTTTAAGCAGTGGCTTACCCGGCAGGACGACTTAAAAGTAGAAATGGACGGCCACAACATCGAATTACAGAAAAGCCGTTTTGACATGTTGAAAATGTGCGACGACCCCGACGACGACGATTTCGACCCCAGGAGCAGCAGCGTATGGCAAAAATGGGGATAACTTGGCAGGCCGCGGCTCCGATTTAGTGAGAGTCGGCCAGGGATATATCCTGCCCTGGGAGCTGCCCCTCAGCTCACCGCGGCCCTTTTGACAAACAGCCTGGCAAGGATGCCAGGATAGAAACTTTTTTAGAAAGGAATTTTTATGACTGAACCAATTGACCCTAAGGAAATTGTGAATGTGGAGCCGGAAACTGGGGATATTATAATCCGACTCAAGCGCGGTTATCCCCTGACCCCGGAAGGCTTCGAGAAATTGTATGCTGACCATTTGGCCCTATGCGATACCTTCAACAAAACGCGGCGGCGCGACTTCAGCGCGGAAGTGGGGGAATACCTGTTGAAGTGTATTCAGGCTTGGCGGGCGCACCCCAGCAACGCGGGCGCGGAACGCGAAGACGTGCTTGAGGGCTTGCGTATTACCAATTCCCAGTTTTAAAGGACGAAAAACATGACGAAGAAACAAGGCTTTGAAATTGTAATTTCCGACTGGTGCGGAGTGATTAACGTCAACGACCGGCGGCAGGTAAAGCGGGCGGGCGACTTGCTGTATAATACCATGCTGAACTTGCAGCCCCGCGCCAAAAAGCTAAAAGAAACGTTAATCGAAGAATATATTTGTTTAATGACCGCCACGGCGAAAGCCTTTATTGAGCGGCACGCAGCCATTTTGCGAAGCCGGGACATTACGACCGCCAACAAGCTTGTCAATGAGCGGACGCACTCCCTGGGCGGAAAGGATTATTATTTTGAAACGGATATGGACTAAAATCAAACAATGGTTATACCGTCCCCCGAATCGTCACTTGACCGAACAGCAGCGGCAAGCCCAGCGGGAAGACCTGGAAGCAATCTGGGCGGACATGCTGGCCGACCTGGAACATAACCGGAAGTGCCGAGCGGGGGAAGACGGATTGACCGAAGACGATTTATTGGATTTATGAAAAATATTTAAAAGGCTTTAGAAGCCGGAAAGGAAACAGGTATGACAACTGTACCAGACAATTTTTCTGAACTGTGTGTAAAATTCAAGGCAGATTACGATGGACACCAAGCGGGCGAAACGATTTACGCAAGCCGGGAGTATTTAGAAAGCCTGCCCGATGGGATAATTGATTTTATCCCCAGTATTCCCACCCTGACCGAGCTGGGGCAGGCAATCGAAGTAAAGCACCTGGGGCGGGTATCAGCGGCCATTTACGAAGCTATTCAACAATGTAATCTGTGAAAATCGGGATACAGTTAGGATTTTGGGCCAACCATTCCTAACTGTTATCCTTTCAATGCTTACGGATGAGCGACAAAGGGCCAGGGAAGGCCTTTTTTGTTCTAAATGAAAATTTATCTTGACTATAAACGGGAGTTTGATATATTTGTAAATGCAATAGACAAAACAAGGAACTTAAAATGAAACAGAATTTTGAAAATTGGTTATCCTGGACGGAGATTTTCCATGTCCTCACCAGACCTTGGATTGTCTATTGCAACCGGCTAGGATAACCTTTTATTTTAAGGCAGGTGAACCATGAGAATTTTTAAAGCAACCTGGAACGATAAAAAAACTGGCGAAACGCGGGAAACCAAAAATTGGTGGATTGAAACCCGCGACCACCTGAAGGCCCTGCGGCGTTTTTCTGGATTCACCGACAAGAAACAGAGCGAAGCCCTGGGGCGGCAGATTGAACGATTGATAAGCACCAAAGCAGCGGGCGAGCCGCCAGACGCAGCCCTAAGCCGTTGGCTGGAATCGACCCCGGATAGTTTGCGGCGGCAGTTGGTACGAATCGGATTGCTGGACCCCCAGCGGGCGGCAGGCGGCCAGCCCCTAAGCGTACACCTGGAAGACTTTAAAAAAGCCTTGATAGCCAAAGGCGGGACGCTAGAGAATGCCCGGTTGGTAACGAACCGGGTAAGGCGGGTATTCGACGAAAGCAAAATCGTTTATTGGAATGACATTCAAGCCAGTAAGATTTTGTATGTCATATCGAATTTTAAAAAAATCATTCACAATCAAAAAGAATCCCAGGACAGGGGAAACATATCCGCCCAAAGCTATAACTTTTACGTAAAATCGTTTAAACAGTTTTGTAAGTGGATGGTATTGGACGGCCGCGCCACGAAATCCCCGGTTGACCACTTGGGAACGAAAAATGTCAAGGTTGACCGGCGGCACGACCGGCGGGCGCTGGAGCCTGACAAAATCCGGCGACTCCTGGAAGTAACCCGGCAGGAGCCGACCCGATGGAAAATGACCGGCCCGGAGCGGGCCTTACTGTATCAGTTGGCGGCGGAAACCGGTTTGCGTTCCAATGAAATTAGAAGCCTGAAAAAATCTTCATTCGATTTTGATAAATGCGAAATAGTGGTAAAGGCCGGATATTCCAAACGCAAGCGGGAGGATACTCTGCCCTTGAAACCGGAAATGGCGGCAGCAATCAAAAATCACCTGGGCAACAAATTGCCGACCGCCCAGGCCTTTACCCTGCCCAGTAAGGGGAAAATTGCAACGATGTTGCGGCAAGACCTGGCAGCGGCGAAAATCGACTACCAGGACGAAGCGGGCAAGTTTGCTGACTTCCACAGCTTGCGGCATACCACCGGCAGCCTGTTAGCGGCGGCGGGCGTTCATCCGAAAGTGGCCCAGGCCCTTATGAGGCACAGCGATATAAATTTGACCCTGGGCAGGTACAGCCATATTTACAAAGGGCAGGAAACCGACGCCATAGCCAGCCTGCCCGATCTGACCCAACCCAGCCAGCAGGCCCAGGAAGCCCAGGCAACCGGGACCGATGACCGAACAGCCCCGGCCCCAGGACAAGCCATTGCCAGGGAATCAAATAATAGCGATAATTCAAGACAAGACATATCCAGAAACTTGGCGTGTTTCTTGGCGAAAATCGGCCAAAATCAGCCCTTTTCGGCTGACAATGACGGACAGCAGAACCCTACCGGAGCCGACACCCGGACAGACCAAAAAACGGCGATTTCAAGCAAAAAACGCGGTTTTTCGGCCAAAAACGGAGAGGGCGGGATTCGAACCCGCGGTACAGGCGTTCACCCGTACGACGGTTTAGCAAACCGTTGCCTTCAGCCTCTCGGCCACCTCTCCAAACTTTTACGGTATAACAACTTATACGGACAGTCTTTGCTATTCGGTCGCATAAGCTGTCATCTGTTATCTTGGTTTCGCACGCAAAACGCAAATATTACTTATTTTCGGCACGGATTGCAAGAATATTAATCAGATTAAGCCGAATTATCTCAAGGGTCACATATTGGATTGGCTGGGTCGCTACATTGTAACCATTGTGATACCAATAACATAAGATCTGCCATATCTACATATCCATCTCCCGTAACATCGCCTTCTAATAATTTTTGATATTCAATCAGGAGCGAGCCGGGAATTTCATCAATTTTCAGTTCGAGCTGTCTAAAATCCATTCCGTTTATAAGTATCGATTCCGCCAAATCATACGTTGGGTAGAAATTCAACTGGTAACGGGAATTCGGGTCAATTTCCTGCGGTTGGCAGATCAAGGCCGAATCCGGTGAATTCTGGCGGCGGAAAGCGACAATCATACCATCGTTTTTATCCGGTCGATGATATTGCATTACGCACCAGACACTTGCGCTGGTTGTGATTTCCGTTAACGGATGATAGTTTCCCAGGTAGTAATCGCGTATGCGTTTGGCTTCAGTGATTCCACGAGCGAGTAAATCGCGGGGATAGGTTTCCGGACGCACATCTTCGCAGAAAGAAATGCCGCCGCCGTTAACGCCGCTGCGGAACCAGTAGGGTGTAGCCCCCATCATCCCACTGGTACTAAAGGGGATATAGCGATTCAGGCTGCTGGTCATCACCTGATTTTGCAGGGCTGCCTGGTTAAAATTGAGACTAAATAAAGGACTTATTGTACCATCGGTGCGCCAGAGGGGTATGGCGCGCGACATGGTTTCCAGGTCGATGCGCATGCCGCCGCTGGCACAGTCATCGATCAGCAGGTTGGGATGGGCCTGGCGGATTTCGTCCCACATCTGGTACAAACCTTCCATGTAACGAATTTCGCAGATGCCCACCCGGTCGGGATCCTTCTGGTTTTCGGATTGCCAGAAAGGCAACGGATTCAAATTATAATCGAAACGCAGAACTCCCAGGCCGAATTCATGGATAGCGGAAATAAAATAATTCGTCATATACTGGCGTGCTTCGGGCAAACCGAGGTTGAAGAGACCTCCTCGACCGCCACTGCCTTCCCCGGTATAGCCGGCATAAAAGGTACCGGTCAAATGATAGAGGCCATCAGACGGGGCGATCCAGCGGGCAACGGCAATTTCCCCGGCATCGGTTCCGGGATGCAGGGCAACCATGCCCGGCGGACAGCTATAAACGGGGGCTGCTGTGGTATTTTGGTAGATACTGGGTACTTCGGAAGTTCGTTTCGGGTTATAATGCCACCAGGGAATGCCAGGAGCCTGGATATAGGTATCATTATATAATTGGAAACTGCTGGTATCGGGATGGGTGGGATCGTCCGCTTTCGAGCAGGAACCGTAAGACCACGGGCCATTGGGATTACCGGTAAATTTTATATCCTTGGCAAAATTCCAGTTGTCGGAAGGAGCCTGGTTTTCTTTGGTGATGACAACAACCAAAGGAGTCGTATCGTTACTGCCGCCGTCGGGACCGGCGCCGACGGCGAAGTCAATCGTAGCACCCGCCTGAAGAGTGACCATTATATCAAAGGTGGAATCGCCGGCGGTATCAAGCTGATGGAACAATAAATCATTTTTATTCTGAATAACGTAGTAATCGGCATTTCCCAGGGTGGGACTGGAAGCGGATATTACATATTGGGGATAATTTTCGGCGATATAGGTTCCGCCCGCCACCCGTTCCGGCTCGAACCAGAGCAGGAAATCCATACCTTCCTGATGCACGGCATCGCGAATCGGCCCCAGGCCGTTAGGGAACCGTTCCGGGTCCGGCGTGATTTCATTGGCGGGCAGGCCATAATTTCCCATGCCGTTGGGAAATCCCCCTTTGGTGTAATACGCATCGAGCCAGAATACCTCAAATCCCAGACCGGACAGGGCGCTGAGATGGGAAAGGACGTTACTTTCGTTACTGTCATTTAATTCATAGAAGGAAGTGCTGAGGTGGGCGATGGGAGGGACACATAATGATCCATCCTGCTTACGCGGCAGGATGTGGTTGAACATGGTACGGCGAAAGAGATTGTACGAATTCAGATGATCATCAAACCAGTATAACTGCATGATCCGCGGGGTACGAATGTTTTCTCCGGGATAGAGTTTCAAGTGCAGATATTGCATACCGGTCCGGATGAGGAGGTTGTTATTGGTGAGGTGTTGTACCCTGGCCTGCCACTGTCCCGACCAGCCGACGGCGGTAATGACACCCTGATTACCCCATTGCAGATTGAAAAAGGGACAATTTACAGAAGCCCGGCCATTGACTCCGCCAAATTCGACGGAGTCGTTAGGGGAAAGACTAGTGTCAAACGGCAGCCAGTCATCGACAGCAGCGGTGCTGCCTTTTAAGCGATGTAAAACGGGTGATTCAGCGGACTCGTTATCCAATGTTACATCCAATGCTAAAATCTGTTCGAGAATCAGGCTGTCCGTTGGCCCGTTATTGGTAAAATATAATGTCCAGTCGACACCGGACGTATCGGTGTAGATAGTAACAACAGCCTTGACTTCCAATGCAGTAGCCGGATCCGTTAGCGTCAAAGTACGACGGAGTTTTGTCTCATCGATTACCTGTTCCTGTATTTGCCGCTGCCAGGTGCTCAGGAAAGTGCGGCTCAGCTGGTCGTTATACACAAAAGAGAAAGGTTCGGTGCCGGCCTGCTCGGAAAAGGCCTGCCGTGCCCACTGGAGATGGAAATCCGTTTCATTACCGGTGCCCTCGGTAATGGAAACAAATAGCAGCAAGATACAGACTACGGTTATCCAGAGGGTAGATGGGAGCTGAAATCGCTTGTTTTTTTGTCGGAGAATAATCATTTTAAACCCTTCCTTGACCTCATTATGGTTTTATTTTTTGATACTCAATAATCAGGGAGCCGGGGCACTCTTCAATAATAAGGGTGCTATTCTGGAATTCTTTACCGGTGATGGCAACCGGTTCAGAGGGATCGTAAGTTACGTATTTTGTGATCTCATACCTGGTCTGTGGATCGATTTCAAAAAGGGTACAAGGCAAGCTGGCGGCGGGGGATTCATGGCGGCGGAAGGCGACAATCATGCCATCCTGCTCTGCCGGGCGATGATACTGCATGATGCACCAATCCTGGGGGCTGGCGGAGGCCGGCGTCAGGGGATAATAATTGCCGAAGTAGTATTTACGGATTCGTTTCGCCTCAGCAATCCCTTTTTTCAACAGATCGCGCGGGTATTCTTCCGTGCGGTCCTGCGGGGCACTATTATACTCCTTCATCCCCTTGC
>JAKJEP010000099.1:0-287 GCA_022705365.1 Planctomycetota bacterium
CCGCATACCAGCACCCGCCGTAACGCCCCTTTCCACGTCGATAACTCCGCTATCGCCGCCGACATACTGGCCGGATTGGCATTGTAACTATCATCGATCACCGTGATCCCGTGGATTTCCCTTGCCTGCAGCCGTCCCGGCACCCCCGCAAAATCCTTCATCGCCTCCGCATACTGCCTGCTGGTAATCCCCATCCGCCGGGCCACCGCCAGCGCCGCCAGGGCATTCTTCACATTATGTACCCCCATAATCGGGATTTCCACTTGCACCCGGTCGTTCGTCTCAAA
>JAKJEP010000099.1:320-10035 GCA_022705365.1 Planctomycetota bacterium
CTACCCCAAAGGTTATCACATTCCAATCCAAGGCCCGCAGCCGCTCCAAAGCCTCCGTTTGTTCCACTCCGCAAATCACTACCCCATGCTTTTTCAATCCCGCCACGATGGAAATCTTCTCTACCACAATCCCTTGTATATCTTTGAAACCCGCCAGATGACTCGGCCCCACATTGGTAAGCACCGCAATATCCGGCTCGGCTATCCGCGACAGAGTTGCTATCTCACCCGGGGCATTGCTGCCCATCTCCGCCACCACAAAATCATCATCGTTCTCCACTCCCAGCAGCGTAACCGGAACACCTATCTGATTATTGAAATTCTCCGGCGACCGGTGGCCTTTGCGGTACTTGCTCAATACATGATAGATCATCTCCCGCGTAGTGGTCTTGCCGTTGCTGCCCGTCACCCCGATTACCGTCACCCCATGCCCCAGACTCCGCCGGTAAAAACGCGCCAGACTTCCCAGCGCTGTCAGTGTATCCTCCACCTTCAGCGCCCCCACTCCCTTGTCCTTCACTTCCGCCGGCAGCGGCACATTCCGGTCAATCACCAAACCCCTTGCTCCCCCCGCCACAGCCTGCGTCAAAAAATCATGGCCGTCAAATCGCTCCCCGCGCAAGGCAATAAACAGATCTCCTTCCTTCACCTGGCGCGAATCGGTTGTCACTCCGGTGATTAATCCCTTTTTCACCACGGTCTTCAACTCTGCCCGCAGTACATGTTTGATCTCTTCCAGTAACAGCGATTTCATGACACCTGACGTCCCATCTATGCCTTCGGAACCAACGCCCTGCCCGTTCGTCCATTATATCCCAGTTTCTCCAGTTTCTCCCGCGCGACCTTGCGGTCGTCGAATCCATAACGCTTCCCGCCCACAAGCTGATAATCTTCATGCCCTTTCCCCGCGATTAACACCACATCTCCTTCCCGCGCTTGCCCCAAGGCATACTCAATCGCTGCCGCCCGGTCCGGAATTTCTTCAATATTTCTGCCTCCACCGGTCATCCCCGCCCGAATTTCCGCAATAATACTCTCCGGCTTTTCACTGCGCGGATTATCATTCGTAATCACCACCCGATCTGCCCGCGTTTGCACCACCCGGCCCATCCGCGGCCGCTTGCTCCGGTCCCGGTCCCCGCCGCACCCAAATACCACAATCAACTGCCGTGGTTCCAGTTGCCGCAGCGCACTCAGCACCCGCTCCAGTGCATCATCCGTATGGGCATAATCCACCAATACCGAAAATCCCTGACCGCAATCCACCGACTCCAGCCTTCCCGGTACTCCAGGAAATCCTTCCATCGCCTCTACAATTGCATCCAGCCCCGCTCCCGCCGCCTTAGCCAGCCCCGCCGCTGCCAGACAATTACTGACATTGTGCAATCCGATCAGCGGCGAACGGACCTGCTTTTTCTCCCCCAAACAGCATAAATCAAACTCACAGCCCCGAATCCCCATCGATTTTACATAGGCCGTTATCTCCGTCTCGGTATCGATTCCAAACCGCCACACTCGTCCCCGGCACAACTTCCTTAAATAAACGCTAGCCTCATCCTGTCCGTTCAATATCGCTATTGCCTCCTCATCCAGCGACTCAAACAATTTCCCCTTCGCCTGCAAATAATTGTCCCGATTCCCATGATAATCCAGATGATCTCCCGTCAGATTCGTAAACGCCGCCCCCGTAAATCGAATCCCAGCCGTCCGGTCCTGGTCCAATCCGTGGCTCGAACATTCCATCACCGCCGCCTGTAAGCCGTTTTCCCGCATCTGCCGCATCATCTCCGCCAGCCGTACCGCATCCGGCGTCGTATTATTGGCTGTGATAGCCCGCCCCGCCCCCACATCATATTCCACGGTTCCCATCAGGCCGCACCCCATTCCCGCCGCTCCCAGCATCGCCCGCACCATATACGTCACCGTGGTCTTACCATTGGTCCCCGTCACACCCAGCACCTTCAGCGATTCCGAAGGTCGCCCCGCCGCCGCCTGGGCCAACTCCCCCAGCGCCGCGGCACTATTCTTTACCCGCACCACCTCCGCTCCGCGCCACTCCCCTCGCTCCGCCACTATGGCTGCCGCCCCTCGCTCAATCGCCTGCTGGATAAAATCGTGGCCATCCACCTGCACACCCCGTACTGCCACAAAAATATCACCCGGCCCCACCTGCCGGCTGTCACATACTACATGACCGAATTTCCGGGATTCCCCCGCCTCCGGGACGGATTCCTCCTCGATTACACATTTTAGGCCTGCTAAATCCATTCTCGATTCATCCTGAACCATATCAAAAAAGCAGATGATGCACTTCCTTGAACATCATCTCTTGTATTATACCCCCCCACCTACACTTTGCAACGCTTCTTTATCGCTTTTAATGCTTTCTCTTGACGGAACCGCCAAAAGTCGATACGGTCCTCCAAAACAGCTCTGGCTCCCCCATAACAAAGGGTTGAAGAGCTTTTGACGCTGGCTTCTCTCTTCATCTCTTTATAAAACGGCAGGCATCTCTACGATCTAATTATTATCCGCCCCACCGCCGTCATTTCGCCGTATTCCTGCCTTTTTATTCTCTTCCATCTTCCGCGCTGGTACTTCCAGATACGCCAGACTCTGCCGCAATATTTCCTTCACCGCCGGTGCCGCCACCCGCCCGCCGGTATAACCCAGCCCCAAACTGCGATCCGGTTCATACACAATCACCATCACGCACAACTTCGGATCCTCTGCCGGTGCCCCACCCATAAAGGAACTGATATACTTATTATCTTCATACCCCTTCCCCCCTTTTTTCGGCACTTTTGCCGTACCGGTCTTGCCGAATACCCGGTATTCATCCAGATAGGCTGTCTTTCCGGTTCCCCCCCCGCTCTCCACCACCGCCGTTAAAACCTGATCCACAATCAGCCGCGCTACTTTTTCCGAAATAATCTGATCTCCGGACTCTTCCCCCTCCTTCCCCGGTTCTTCCCCTTTTTTGACAAACTCCTCCACCACCGCACCATCGGGGGATAGAACACCCCGTGCCACCCGCGGCTGGATCCGCTTACCCCCGTTGGCAATCTCGCAGAACCCCCGGATCATCTGAATAGGCGTAGCCGCCACCGGTCCCTGTCCATAAGACGCCCGTGTCAGGGCATATTCGCCCCATTTCCATTCTTTCAGCGGCATCAGAATCCCGGCCCCCTCCCCCGATAAATCAATCCCTGTCTTCCGGCCGAATCCAAATTTCTCGATCATCGGATAAAAATACTTTTTCCCCATCTTCTGGGCAATTTTCGCCGTCCCAATATTACTGGACTTGATGATGACCTCGGCTACACTCAGCACTCCGTGATACTGCCGGTATTCATGGATCGAGCCAAACCCCTTCCCTGTGTACGGACCATCCAGACAATCGATTTTCTGATCCAGGGTGACATAGTTCCCTTCCAGTGCCGACGCCAGCGTGAACGGCTTAAAGGTACTGCCCGGCTCAATCGGATCCGTCAACGCCCGGTTCCGCCTCACCTCCGGACGGGCCTTGCCCGCCTGCTCCGGCTCAAACGTCGGCCAGTTCGCCAGCGCCAAAACCTCTCCGCTCTTGGGATCCATCACAATCCCCGTCGCCCCCGCCGCCCGATACTTCTCCACCACCAGACGAAGCTGCTCCTCCACATATTCCTGGATCATTACATCCACACTCAAAACCACCGTATTCCCGTCCCGACCCGACTGACACTCCCCCAGTGTCCCGATCGGACGGCGCAGCGAGTCCATCCGCAGTTCAAACAATCCCGGCTCCCCCCTCAAATATTGGTTATAATACCCTTCCACCCCCTCTACTCCCTCATCATCCACATTCGTAAATCCCAGCACATGCGCCCCCAGCGAACCCATCGGATAACTCCGTACATATTCCCGCTGCAAGATTACTCCGCGTAGCCCTAAATCCCGTATCCGTTCCGTTTCCTCCTCACTGAGCATCCGCTTCAGCCACACAAATCGCCTGTCCCTTCGCTCCTGAATCTTCGCATACACCTCCTCCCGGTCCAGCGACAGAATATCCGCCAGCCGATCCGATGTCCCGCGAACCTCCGCCAGCAGCGTCGGATCCACCACTGCCGAATACACTTGATTGCTCACCGCCAGCACCCGCCCCCGACGATCTACTATCAAACCGCGCCGCGCACTCTGTGGAATTAACTTCAATTGCTGACGATCCGCCCGCGCCCGGTAAAAGTCGCTCTTCCACCCCTGCAAATAAGCACAGCGCCCCATTACCACCAGCAATAAAACAATCAATCCCGCCAGGCAGATCTGACCACGCCACATTTCTTGCCGCTCAGTTGACACATTCGTACCTATGCTAATTC
Organism: Planctomycetota bacterium; assembly: GCA_022705365.1. Classification (GTDB taxonomy): domain Bacteria; phylum Planctomycetota; class Phycisphaerae; order Sedimentisphaerales; family SM23-30; genus JAKJEP01. The sequence goes on from JAKJEP010000099.1 coordinate 4,679, forward strand.
GCGCTTATACTCTCGGCATTCTTCGCTAACTTTTCCTTCGCAACGACCGGTTTCTCTTCTCCCGGCGGGCATAACGCCAGCCCATAATACTCCACCCGTTCCCGGATCCGGCCCGGCCGTTCCAGCATCATACTTAACTGGCCCTGCTGACGCCATAACTCCTGACGTATCTGCTGTTCTTCCTCCCGCATATTCGCCACCTGATACACCACCCGCTTATGCATCGTTCGAAAATGCACCAGCGCCAATCCGATCAGCAGCGCCATCACAAACAGACATATCATACGCTTACTATCAAACACGTGCTTCTTCACACCTATACCACAACCCAAAATATTTTACTTTCCTCGTACTACAGTCGGGGCCGCCGTATTCTCTCCTTTTTATTCCGGCAAATGCAGCTTCATACCGGTACGCAGTTTATCCGGACCGCCGGCCTTCTGGAACACATCCTTGTTTATCTCCACAATCTCCTGATAACGAATCCCATTGCCCAATTGTTTCGCCGCTATTTTCCACAACGTATCCCCCTCTTTCACTTCATATACTCTGCCTTTGCGGCTTTCTTTTTTCTCGCTCCGCACAGGATTACTTGCCTGGCCCCCCGGACTATTCGTTTCCGTCGATGCTATCTCCGGAATCACCAATTGCTGACCAATTTGAAGATTATCCCGGGAACCCATGGCCCGGCTGTTGGCTTCATAAATCTTATTGATATTCACCCACCGGTTGCCTTCCTTCTCCCCATATACCTTTCTGGCTATCTTGCTCAGGTCATCCCCCTTGCTCACCACATACACCTGCGATTCTTTCGCCGGTGGAGTTACCAGATTCCCGGCAAACTGGATCGCCGAGGGTATCTCCTGGGTCACCACCGCATCCACCGCCCGCTCCACTTCCCCACTCGGCGGAACAATCGTCGGCAACGGTTCAGGTATTACCATCGGTTCCTGAGTCTTCACCGGCTCATTCGTCACAACCATTCCAGGCCGAGCACTGCTCGGCAGAAAACTCTCATACCGAATCACCGGCTCATCACTACGGACCGGAAAACTCATCGGCGGCCCCAGCGGCGCCGGCTCCTCCGTCAGCGCCATCGGACTGGGAATACCTGGTTTCGGCGACGAGACCTGCACCAGCGGTTCCTGCGGCGATAACTGCTTCACCGCCACGGAGAGATTCACTCCTTCCGAAACCGCTTTGTCCGGCGTTCCTTCATCCACTTCGCTTAGCGCCAGCGTCTCATCCACATAATTTGTGCTGTTTTGATGCACATCACTTAAGACCACCGCAATCGCCACAATAAACACCAGCCCCAGCAACAACCCTACTTTCGCTTCACGCGTCATACACAAGCCTCCTTGCTTATCTTTTTGTCTTTCGGTTCAAACATTATATGGTTATTTATTCTATCGTAAAGAATATCTTTATTTCTTCACCAAATATTATCGGAATTACGATCCGCGACGGGCCACTCGCAGCTTTGCACTGCGGCTGCGGCGATTCCGCAAAATCTCCTCCCGCTCCGCCACGATCGGCTTTTTAGATATCTCATCATAGATGCCTTCGGCATAATTTACCCGAAAACTGTTCTTGATCAGCCGGTCTTCCAGGCTGTGGAAGCTGATTACCGCCATCTGGCCGCCTCGAACCAGCAAATTCGGTCCCAGTTCCAGCAATCGCTCCAGATGCTTCAACTCCTCATTTACCGCAATCCGAAGCGCCTGAAACGTTCGCGTCGCCGGATGAATCTTATACTGCCATCCGCGATCCCGCAAACCAAACGCCTCCAGGATCACTGCCGCCAACTCCAGCGTCCGTGTCAGACGCTGCCGGCGGCGTGCCGTCACAATCACTTTGGCAATCCGGCGGCTCTTACGCTCTTCGCCATATTCATAGATCAAATCAGCCAGTTCTTTTTCCGGCAGCCCGTTCACCAGGTCTGCCGCCGTCTTTTCCAACCGGTTATCCAGCCGCATATCCAGCGGCCCGTCCTCCTGAAAACTAAAACCGCGATCCCGATCCGCCATCTGGGCACTGCAAAAACCTAGATCCGCCAGAATCACAGACACTCGTTTTACTCCTAATTCCTGGAGCACATCATCCAGATAGCCAAAATTAGCTCGCCGCAATTCTACCCGGCAGTTCAACCCCGTCAGCCGGTTCCGCGCCGTTTCCAGACTGCTGGCATCCACATCCAAACCGATTAGTAAGCCTTTGTCATTTAAGCGTTTAGACATCGCATACGCATGGCCTCCTTGCCCTATTGTCGCATCCACCAGTATGGCTTCCAGACCATATCGCAATGCATCCAGCAAGGGTTCCAGCAGAACCGGTTCATGTTTTTGGCCCGGCTCTTCCAATTTCCTCTCCTCGCTTCCAATCTTCAGGCCACTATTTTCGATTTTTCGTTACCCAGCAACATTTTTACCTGGTCAGAAAAATCGATTTCCGCATATGCCCCACCCCAACTTCGCACACGGTTCAAACGCTCTTCCAATTGGCATAGATCTTCTCGAATCGATTCCATATCCAATTCCGGAACATCACAGACCAGCTTTTTCTCCATGGACTCCGCCAGACCGACTCCTTCTTCCAGCCATGCCAAACCTGTACTGCAATCATTCATAAAACCTCCAGTCTCTGCTTTTCAAAACGTAATGAAATTTCAGGATTTATGCCAATGGAAACCGCTTTCCAAGTATTTTTCTCACAGCGAGTGGATTTTCTCTGCTCCACACGCACGCCTCAGGCCCGTATCTTGCCGCACATTACCAGCCCGCTGTTTCACGCTCACGACGCATCGCTTCCTCACGCGCCTTCAACAGCATCTGCTCGTGATCCAGCAGATGTTCCTCTAAATACTGCTCCCATTGCTGTTGATCCCAGATTTCCAGATGATCCCTGGCTCCGATCAGCGTCACCTGCTCCTTGAGGCCGACACGCCGAAGTGCTTTCTCATTCAAAAGCACTCGACCTTGCCGATCCAGCTCTACCCTGCCGGCCAGTGCGTAATTGACCCGGTCAAAGGCCAATGACTCATCTGGGGCCACCATCCGTGGAGCCACGGCAAGGGCGATGCGCTGATAATACTTGTCCGGATATAAACTTAAGATCCGGTTCACTCCCAATACCTGATAAAATCCCTGACCATGCTCCTGGGGATCAATCTGCTCCCGAATCCTTGCAGGGACCGACAATCGATTCTTCTCGTCGATCGTCAATTCATACTCGCCGGTTAATAACAGCATGGCCTTCTCTTCTGCTGCCGCAACTTCTATGTAACAGAAATTCCGGTTCGGTTATGCAAAAAAACTCACCTTCAGATATAATGCGAAAAAGTTTTACACTTTTTGATATGGTCTCAGGATTAGCTTTCAGCTCGCCACTGCTCACCACTAAATCCCATCATCTACCATATTTTCCCACTACTTCAACAAAAAAATTTCACTTTTTTTTATATTTTTTTCCAGCTTTCAGTAATACGCACTATATATCGTGGTTTTTAATCGAATAAAACCTTATATATGCATATATTTTTATAAAAAAATTTTTAGCTCATTGTTATTCATTATCGGCAATTGTGGAAAACCTGTAAAATTTTTCTTTCTTTTCTCCCACCCGTAAACACTTATAACAATTCAGCCTGTTGGATTTCACAAAAAACCGGTCTTGGACCGGATAGCATGTTTGTTCTGAGACTTTGTTTGTTCATGACAATCTAAAATGTTAGTTTAAAACCTTGCCGGAATTGTACTCCTACTCCATACCGCGGATACTCCAAGCCCTCCCCGCTCCGCTCCCCTTCCAGATTATCCACCCGTACCACCTGGCCCCCCGTTGTTATTTTGCTATGACGCGGGAACCGTTCCTCCCCCTCCGGGACTCCTAATTCCATCTGTAAATTATCCCCAACACGCAGATCTTCTGCTGCGGTTTCAAAATATAATCCACCCGTACTGACATTCCGTGTCACAGTCCGATTTATGCCGCTGCGGATAGCAGATTCCCGCCGATATTCCAGCGGCAACCGCACTTCCAGACGGCGATCCTTTCGCCTTTCTTTTATCTGTTCCATCAAATCTGTCAGACGAACCTTACCTTTCCTCATCCTTTCTCATCTCCTGACCATATTCAAGCAAAGGAAGTGCCATAAAATACTCTTTCGACAAGTTTTTTTGTAAACACCGTAACTTCCTGTAACAGCTTATACTGTGGCGAATAAGGAATTTTCTAACTTTAACTCATTCCGGTTCTGTTGCTTGGCATTGTTGTTATTTTACAACACAAAAACCACATAACTAATTTTATGTCGTTTATTTCCAGACACTTATAAACTTTTATCCAAAAACCTGCCTTGTTGCATAATAACCACAATAAATCATATAATCGCTACAATCGTTATAATCGTTACATTTTAACATTTTAACACCACCCTCGTCAACCTCAATTACCTACCTGAAATGCAGAGATTTTACACCTTTTGTGCCTACTATTGTCGAAAAACTGACTTTCCCCCCTGCTTCAGAACAAATGTCTTTAGAATTAGAACTGCCGTAAAAAGCGAAGGTCATTCTCGAATAACAGCCGGATATCCGTGATGCCGTATTTTCGCATCGCCAAGCGTTCGATCCCGAATCCGAACGCCCATCCCGTATATTTCTCCGGATCGTAACCAACCGCCCTGAAAACATTTGGGTCAACCATCCCGCAGCCGCCCATCTCTACCCAACGCTCATTGCCTTTGTTATCCCGCAGCAATAGATCCACTTCACCGGACGGCTCGGTAAACGGGAAAAAACTCGGACGAAACCGCCAGATCGTATCCAGCCCGAAAAATGCATGGATAAACTGATCGATCGTGGTCTTCAGATCGACCATGCTCACCCCTTCATCCACTACCAGTGCCTCCAGTTGATGGAACATGAACATATGGGTCGCATCTACACTATCCGGTCGAAACACCCGCCCCGGCGCTACAATCCGGATCGGCGGCTGACGGCTTTCCATCACCCGAATCTGCATGGTGGAAGTCTGGCTCCGCAGCAGCGCCTTATCGTCAATATAAAAATTATCCAGCGGATCACGGGCCGGATGCGATTCTTCGATGTTCAAGGCAATAAAATTATGGAATTCATCTTCTATTTCCGGGCCATACCCCACCTCAAAACCCATCCGCCCAAACAGTTCCAACAGTTCACTGATGGTCTGGCTAATCACATGTGATTTGCCCAGATGCATCTCTGTGCCCGGCAGGGTGACATCGAAAAAAGGTTTATCTTTTGTCCTGGTAAGGGATTGCAGCCGGACCTGGCACTGATCGAAGGCCTCTTTTACCTGATTCTTGATTTGGTTGG
>JAKJEP010000009.1:0-7693 GCA_022705365.1 Planctomycetota bacterium
TTTAGGCGGGCCGGTCGATGATGACGTGGCAAACCTGGTCATCGCCCAGATGCTTTTCCTCAGCAACGAAGATTCCAAGAGCGACATCCACTTTTACATTAATTCGCCCGGCGGTTCGGTTTCGGCGGGGCTGGCAATTTACGATACCATGCGGTATCTCCGCTGCGATGTGAGCACCTATTGCGTGGGTCTGGCCGCCAGCATGGCAGCCGTGCTGCTGCTGGGCGGAACGAAAGGAAAACGAAACCTGCTGCCCAACTCCAGTGTTCTGCTGCATCAGCCGCTGATTCGCGGCCATGTCACAGGGCCGGCAACCGACTTGCAGATCGAAGCGGATGAGATTATACGCCTGCGGGACAAACTTTACAATATTATCTCCAAGCACACCGGAAAAGACCTGAAAAAAGTGGAAAAGGACTGCGACCGCAACTACTGGATGGACGCCCAGCAAAGTATCGAGTATGGTGTCGCGGATAATATTCTCGAGAAAATCCCGGTTACGGATTCCGGCGGCGAAACCAAAAATAAATCCTGATCGGTAGAACTGCTGTTCCGTTTTGCTCAACGGTGGTCAAATGAATCGGTCTGATACAAAACATAGTATTTTCGGCTGGTTGTCATTTCTGTACCGCCCGGCTCTTCTGCTTCTGCTGTCGGGAATCGCAGCATCCTGCCAGTCAGCAGCACAACAAGAGGCTATAAAGCAGGAACGGGAACAGCTCAAACAGGAAAACGAACAGCTCAAAGCCAGTCTGGCGGAAAAAGAGCTGCGGCTGGAACAGATGACCGGCCGGATGCAAACCCTGGAGGGCTTCCCCGCTGATCGTATGCAATATTTTACTTCGGTGGATTCCATCGAGTTCGGTCGCTATACCCGCGCCTACGATGAAAACAAGGATGAAAAAGATGACGGGGTTATTGTTTATTTAATCCCCAAAGACAAATTCCATGATGTGATTAAGGCATCCGGGGATGTAACCGTTGAATTGTGGGACCTGGAGGCCGGGGAAAATAACCGGCTCATCAACCGCTGGGAGTTTCCGCTGGCTGAATTATCCAACTACTGGCTCAGCGGCCCCCTTACCTACCATTATAAATTCCAGCTTCCCTGGCCGCCGTCCTATACCCCCCATCCCGCCAATCTCACTTTGAAGCTGACCTTCCAGGACGCCTTCACCGGCCGCCGCTTCGATATACAAAAATTACTTCCCGTCCGTTAAGTTCGTCTGTAATACAAACCAGATGGTGTGTGCATACCGGTTCAGGTAATGTTCCTGAACCGGGTACCGCAGACGCCGCAGACCCCGGAGAATCGGATTTTTCCCTTTTTCACAGACCCGCTCTTCCAACAGTTTCCACCGGGGCTGCCGCTCCAGCTGCGCCCGGACAAAGGCCCGGGCATCCGACAGGGAGAAAAACCATTTATGCCGGTCCATCGGCCGCTCCGCCGGCAGGCCGTAATGAGCAAATGTGCCCCGGCCCCGCTCGATCGGCACCCGGGCCGCTACCCAGTTGTTTGGCAGGGAAAGTATCAAATACGACCGCGACAATCGCAATAACTCCTGAAACATCTGATGCAGATTGTCCAGATGTTCCAGCACATCAATGCAAATCACGCAATCAAACGAAGCATCCTCAAACGGCAGGCGGTCCACCTTCTCCAGATTGATCCGAATATCCGGCCGGCCCCCGATGTCAATCCCGACATGGTCGCAGCCAGGCAATAATTTCTTCAAAGGGGCCTGGTCGCACCCCACATCCAGAATCCGGCCCTGCAAATACCGGGAGAATGTCTTCACCAGATACTGCGTTCGATCCTCTCGCTCGGTAAATCGTACAAAATCTACTTGCATATAAAATTCCGTTGCAAATCCAGCCTATACCACAATCTCAGCCCAGGGCTGGTGGTAACAACCGGTTGTGATTAAATCAAACATATCCGCAGCAATTTTCCGGCAGTTAAACTGCTCATGCGTCCGTTCCATCCCCTGCCAGGCGATTTTCTGCCGCTCCCGGTCGTGCGTCAGATAATACTCCGCCAACTCCAAACATTGTTCCACAGTATCAAAATACCGCAAATGCACCCCATCCTGAAACAGGATTTCACTATCCGGAACCCGTTTGGCCAGGACAAACGCCCCGCAACCCAGCGAATTAATCAGCCGGTTAGAATGATAAAACCGCACCTCATTATATACATTGATACTCAAGGCAATCTTACACCCGCTGATCGCGTAGAGATAATCCATGCCATATATTTTTTTCTGCCCTTTGCCGCCCCAGGTTGTGATAATATTTTTTTGACGCAGCCGTTCAATCACCTCGCTGCGCAGACGCTCCTGCTCCTGCAATTTTCCATGCTGGCTAGTTCCGGTGAATAAAACCTGACTCTTCCATGAATCTTCTACCGGATAAGGTTTTTCCAAATCCGGATCGCCGGGATAGGGCATATAGGCACAACGTCTGACTCCCGCCTGATGGTAACGAGTCAGGTTGGCGCCGCCGGCGGTAGAAATAAACCAGTCCGCATGGCGAGCCAGGGACAAAATCGAAGGACTGACGTGGCTGGTCAGATCAATATACCAGCAGACCAAAGTGCATCCGGGGGCTGCTTCCCGCAGCGTTTGTATCGTCGGCTCATGGTAAGCACGGCAGGCCCTGTACACGATCAGTTCAGGCCGGTAATTCCGTATCTGCTCGGCCATCATCCGGTCCGTGGCCGCGTGAACCGCCTCCGCTCCCCCCATTCGGCTCCGCCAGGGCATCTGATGGCGTGGTATATCCGGATAACTGAACGGAAAGACATCATGCCCGCAGCGGACCATCCCCTTCATCAAACGATGCGGAAACGTCAGATAACGCCGCAGGGAGTCAACCTTAAAATCATCCAGTAAAAAAATACGCATAGATACTTCACCTAGTCTGGTTTTATGGACAAATAAACCGTAATTATAACGAATGGGATGAGAAAAGCAATCCGGCAAAAACCGTTTTTACCGGACCGGAACCTGGATTATACTATTTGCTTTAAGGGGATACAAATCATATAATCCAGCCTGCAAAGCGTTTATGGCAACAACCGGCAAGCCGGCGGCATATACCCGGATGTTTCCGTGTGAGCATCCAGCCGTTACCTGAATAAAAAAGATTGATGGAAAGCATAAATCGTTCCCACTATTACCAGAGCCTGGCTAACCTGCTGCAAATCCGTCGGGGAGGTTTCCGGTTCTGGTCTGACCCGGATAGCCCCGTGTCTGCAATGGAACTACCCAGGCTGCCTGATCTGCTCCACCAACTGGCCGCCGAGACCATCCGGGAATCTATAGAACTTCCCGGCAACATTCAGGCTATTCTGCTGCGAAACTATAAACGGATCCGGGTGTTCCGGCTGATGACTCCGGATGGCTCCCTCATCGCCAAAACCTTCAAACTGACCAAGCTCAAGGACAGGTTCCGCTGTTACTCATTTGCCCTGGCGGAGATGGCCAACAACCGCAAAGCCGCCTCACTCGGCATTCCCACCCCCCGCTGTTACCTGTATTATGAGTTCAGGCCCCTGCTGCTGGGACCGGTGCGGCTGTGCGGGGTACTCATGGAAGACCTGCAAAAGTTCGTTTCTCTGGCGGATGCCGCCGCACAGGGGCAAGCCAGCTTTTTTGATGCCATCCCAGCTATCCTCCAACTTTTCCAGACCGGCGCCAATCATATTGATCCTTCCCCGGTTAATATCTTTCTGGACCCCAAATCCAAACGCTATACCATCATTGACTGGCAACATTGCCGGTTCCATGCCCCGGGAAATAAAATCCAACTGATATTATCCGCCGCTCATTTTCTTCGCTACGCCCAAATTGAGTTCGACAGCGGCCTGTGGCGACAGTGGCTGGGACAACTGCATCAAGCCTCTGCCATCGACTGGCCCCTGGACCTTTTTATCTCCAAAGTGGCCTGCCTGCACGGGAAAAAAATTCACACCATTGACCGGCTGACCTTGAACGCCACTAACCTGGGATTGTAGGTATATCTATGGAACATTTGCAAAATCTAATCTACTGGTACCGCTCGGTCTGCCTGCAAAAAAAGTGGCGATCCAAACGCAAACGAAAGGGCACTATCCGGCTGTATGTTCGTGATTTGGCCCAATTGTTCCGGCGTTTGGAAGAATGTAACATCCGCTATCTGGTCTTGCGCTGGTTCCAGGAAGTCCCGACCACGGTCGAAGAGGAGAAAGACAACACCAATGATGTAGATTTGCTGATTGAGGTGGAAGGCAACCTGCCAACCATCGCCCAAATCGTAAGCAGCCAGCCGGGCCATTTTAAATGCGACCTCTACAGCACCAGCGGCCGGTTCGGCACTTCCTACCTCGGCATGCCCTACTACCCACCCGTTCTGGCCCAACACTTGCTGGATACCCGGATCAAGCATGAATCCGGCTTTTATATCCCCAACCGGAAAAACCAGTTTCTCTCCCTGGCCTATCATCTAACCTACCATAAAGGACTCGACTCGGGTATCCCTTCCGGCTGCGAGCTGCCCGCTAATCCCCATCCCAAACGGCCCTACGGCCATCTCCTCGAAAATCTGGGCCGGGAACAGGGGATTGATCTACCGACACCCTATACCCTGCTGAGCCTGCATAACTTCCTCAAGCAGAACGACTGGGACATGCCCTATGATCTGCTGGAGCGTTGGCCCCGGCGTACCGACTGGCATAAAAAACTGCTCGAAGTGGAGCTGGCAATCATCGATGAAGATGCCCGCCGGCTGCCGAATCTACTGGTCTTTTTTATCCGGGAAGATATGGTTCGGGAAGCAAAAGCGGACTTTATCCTGAACCTGCTGCGTGAAAAATTCCGCATTCTGGAAATTGCAAACCTCTCCGACGAGCAGAGCAGCTGGGTAATGCGCCAGGTGCGCGGCGGTAACTGGCTTAAATACAAAGGCACGGAAACCATCAGCCCGGCCATGGCCGTTTGCTGCCACGATGACCACCCGGTCCCTATCGACCAATCCGATACCAAGCGCAATACCTTATACCCGCTGGTCAGCAACCAGAATGCCTTTCATAAACACGAAATCCGAAAGCGGCTGACGGAGGAATCAGGCTCTGCGGACCGGGTCAACGGCATTCACGGCAGTGATAACGCTTACGAATCCCAGCATATGCTCCGGGCAATTTTTGGTCAGGAACGGATCGCAACAATCAACCGGCAGCTTCTGGAAAAAATAAAGAATAATTTCTCCCTGTAGGAAACCGATACAAACCATACCATGCAAAATCATATTCAGCTTACTGAAATTGACCTCTATTTTCCGCAGCTTCCGGCGTTTCTGGAAAACCGGCGCATTTTGCATATTAGCGACCTGCATTGCCTGGGTTTCGGCCCGAAAGAACAGAGTATTCAAAAAATCATGCGGGAACCGGCGGACCTGTTGCTGTGCACCGGGGATGCCTGCTATCAGTTCCGCGTCGCCAATCCTTTTCTGGACGACAAACATGATGAACACACGCCACGCTGCGGCCTGACCCGAAGAGGCCTTACCCTGCGTCCCAAAACCCGGCAGGCCATCGAGGTTTTTTCCCGGTTGATGGAAAACACTCGCTTTCCGCTGGGCGCCTATTTCGTCCAGGGTAACCATGACTCGCGTGAATTTTTGGAATATTTACCCAAACTGGGCCTGATCCATTTGCAAAATGAATACCGGCCAATTGCCGTTTCACCGGCGCAGCAATTCAACCTCTGCGGCCTCCGCTGCGAAAATCGCAGAACCCCCGATGTTCCCACGGCTCTGGCAAGCGCGGACCCGAAGTTGTTTACCATCGGATTATCCCATTATCCGGAATTCGGCGAACCGTTAGCGGCGGGGGGGGCCGACCTGATTCTCTGCGGCCATACCCACGGCGGACAAATTTGCCTGCCCAGCGGTAGGCCCCTTTCCACCCACAGCCGCACCGGACAAAAATACGCCTCCGGTCTGACAGGGTTCAATCATAGTTACATCTACACCACGCGCGGCGTAGGCTTCAGTATGCTCCACTTCCGCCTCTTCTGCCCGCCGGAAATCACCCGTTTCACACTCCACCAGGGCAATGCCGGCCAAACCAGGATTTCAACCCATACTATCACGTAATCCATTTCTCTATGGATAAATCCGGAAGGTAATGAAACAGGGCAATTAATGGGCCGCCGGTGGAACCGCCAGATAATTGCCATAACCGACGATAACCGTTGAGACGATTAAAAGCAGTAAACCGATAGTTAGCAAGATCCGTGTGCGCGAGCTGGAACCCCTCCATTCATGCAAGGCAATGCCCCACAAGGAACTAAAAATGATGATACTAGCCATATGCAGCGTCCAACTGGAAAATTTGTAATCGCCCATCTGCGTTTCACCCATGGTGTAGAAGAAGAACTGTAAATACCAGGTAACTCCGGCCAGGGCACTGAAGAAATAGTTGTTCAGCATCGGTACCCGGTTATCGGCGGCCGACGATTTGCGAGCCGCATGTTCGACCACTTCTTCGCTGGGGGCATCAATGGCCGTTTCCAGAATCGTTTCGCCCTCCCGCTGGGGTGGCGTCTGGCGCAAGGTAGAACTGAAATACTGATAACCCGTGCGATTTCTGATATTCAGCAGTACGCACCAGATGAAGTTGGAGGTGAAACCGCCCAAAAGCACCACACACAGCTTGGGCAAACCCGTCCAGAGCACCGTTGTGCCATGTTCGGCGGAAAGTTTGGCAATCGGTTCCGCCGCATTAAGCCCATAGGCAAAGGAAGCACTCATGATGCCTGAAAACGTGGCCACCGCAATCCCTTTCCAGAAATGGAATTCCTTGATAACCTCTTTCTTCTTCTCTTCCGGCATCTCGCGATCCTTGGACATTCCCGCCATGCCGGTCACCGCAATGCCCAGCAGGCAGATGACAATGCCGAACAAAATCCAATGTCCGGATACGGTCGAAAATTTTTCCAGAAGTGTTCCTTCAAACAGTGGGGGCATCAGCGTTCCAAAGGCAGAACAGTAACTCAGCGCCACCGCCATCCCCAGCGACATGCCCAGATATCGCATCGTCAGTCCGAAGGTCAAGCCGCCCAAACCCCACATAGCACCCCAGAAGTATGCCAAGGCGACACTTTTACCAGGCGCTTCGTGCAAAACAGCCAGCAGGTCATTGGTATTCAGGGAGGCCAGTACCCAAGGCGCGATGATCCAGCTAAAGAAACCTCCGACCAGCCAGTACACCTCCCAGGACCACTTTTTCACACCCCGATAGGGAACATAGAAACTACCCGACGCCAGTCCCCCCAGCCAATGAAAGACCACACCAAGAAACGGGTTAGCTATCATAATCAACTCCTTGCCTGCTGTTACTTCCTGTTATTACTAAACTTATGCAATAGTTTAACAATTAGTTTAATGAGCGGATTATTGTACTGCCTATAAAAACAGGTTGCAACGGAAATTATGATGCTATGGCGATTATCCTACTAGTCTGGTACAGAATTTCCCTATTCCCTACCAGGGATTCAATGAAACCTTCTGGTAGCAGCTTAAATCAAAATATACACCTATCAGCAGGTACTCCCCTTCCGTTCCTACCTTGCACCGATTTCGATGATCTTTACTCCACGGCTGGGAACCTGTACCTGAACATCCATAGTATCCCCCTGTTGTTTCCAACTGT
>JAKJEP010000009.1:7723-24578 GCA_022705365.1 Planctomycetota bacterium
CCGCACCAGTCACCTGGTAAGCCTTATCCGCCGATAAGCCGACTTCCGGCAAAAGAAATTGAAACGTCACCGGTTCCGTCAAATCGTCCAGCTTGAAGCAGTTGATCACCGCGGCGTTTTTCTCCGGCAGGGTATGCACATGGATCGTTTCATCCAGGCCGTAAAATTCACCCTGGGTAAAGAACGGTTTCAACCGCAGATAGGTTTGCATCGCGTCCTTGTGAGCCTGCCAGGCTTTGGGGTTTTTATGCTTGCCGCCGAATCCCAGGTGCCGGCAGGTACTGGCATACCACCAGAATCCCAAGGCCTGATCGTTGTCCGTCCGCAGATCGATATGCAGATAGATCGGAATATGATAGGCCAGATTGACATAATACAGGGCGCCCCCCCGGCGGTTCAGCACGTCCTCTTCGGTATAGATCATCTGTTCATAACCCCACAGGACATTGAAGGAACCCGGCTTGCCGTGCAGAAAATAGGTCGGGCAATACCGGGGAACACCCGGCCCGATGATGGGGTCATGCAGTTCGATCTCGACCTTCGGATACTGTTCGTGCACCAGTTGGCACAGACGCAGCGTGGCATCCAGGTGATCCTGACGAGTCGGCGGCAGCGAATGGCCGTGGCTTGGATCCCAGCATTCCCCGGTAAACCAGTTGCCGTCGAACATAATAAAATATGCGCCGTTCTTGCACAGTTCGTTCAGACGCCGTGCCTTTTCCTCCACCCATTTCTGATTGGAGCTGCACAGCCCCCCCATCTTGTTGCCGTTTTTATCCCTGCACCAGTTATCATCCGGATAGCCGCTTGGATCGCTCCAGGCCGCCAGCGGGGTATGCAGGGCCAGGGCAAAACCATATTCATCCTGAATCCATTTATAAAAATCTGTCTGCTTGCCTAGCCGATCATCCGCCCAGATGCAGGAGGCAAACAGGGTATCCCAGCCCGGATCCAGATACAGGCATTCGCAGCCGATTTCATACGCTTTGTCGGCCTCGACTTTCATATCGACTCGCTTGTAGTATTTCTCCCGGATTTCCGGTGTATCCACCAACGGCTGCTGCCACCAAAGCGGATTATCATACAACTCATTCCAGTGGACCGGTGGATTGTACCCTATGTGCGTGTTGTGCCCCCGGCTGTCCATGTCCTTTCGATAGGAATAAAACGCCTCCTTCCAGCCGCCATCCAGCATCTGCAGACGGGTCTGCCCGAAGGTGAAACTCTCGCCCGGCTTCAACTGCGCCGCACCTTCCGGATCCCCCAATTTCCAGCGGCCCGCCCCACCGAAACGCAGCACCAGTGCATCACCCGCCGCCTTTCCCGGCCGCCAAACCGGTTCCAGCAGCGACCACTCCATCGCATCCGCATTATACTTATGCACCAACAGGGTCTCATTCAGATTGTACCAGGCCCAGCCTTCCGAACCCCAGGTCGGCGAATACATCTGAGGGCCGATATCTCCTTTCCGATACCAGTTGATTCGATCCACCGCATGCCAGATCTGCTTCAAAAGAATATCCGACAAGGTATAATCGCATAATTGAGCCGTTTCCGGACGCCGCCGGTAGGGTATCTCCGCAAAACGGTCGCCGCCCACACCGGATACCATCCCCTTTTCATCCACCATCCGTTTGGCAAAACCACAAGCAAAACCAGAGGTATCCAGCAGTTCCCCGCCGGGATTGGCAATTCGAATGGTTTCGGCTATGGTATCCGGATCCTTTTTCGATACGGCAAATAATTGCTCAATCTCCAGCGAATCCAGCCGTGCCCTAAAACGCACCGAATAACCGCCGTCCTTATCTTCCTGTATCCGGGGTTCTTCCAGCAATTGCGGAAATCCGCCGCCCGGCCAAACGTAATCCGCATCCGCATAAACCCGCCCCGTTTTCAAGTCCCGCAGGCTGCATGGATTCAAACCCGCTTTCGTCTCCACCACCAGCTCAAAACGCCCGTTACCCAGTGTCACTATCCCTTTTTGGCGCTCGTATTTAGCCATGGGTTTTTTATAAGGCTTTTCTCCGGCAGTACGAATGTTGAGCGGTTTCGGCTGCAAAGGACGGCACACCACATACGCCAAACCCAGTTGGGTATCCGACCGCGCCTGCCACTCCAGCCGGCTCAGCGGTGCACTTACATGCCGGGCAGAAAAGGCAGAGCTCTTCCCCGACGAATCCGTAATCGTAATCACCGCCACACCATCCTGATCCTGAATCTGAAATTGCAGCCATCCTTTTTTCACCGCCGCCGACTCACTTTTCGTTCGCGATAGAGCCGTATCTTCCATCCATACCTTGCCTCCCTCTTCAGTGCTCTCATAGATAACCTGCCAGATACTGCCCCGCATGGAATCAGGAGATACACTATTCAAACTCCAGTTCCCGGAATCACAATAAACGGAAAACTCCGCCTCGTACCCCTCCGGCAGATTCATCGCCTCCGAACGCATACTGCCGCCCTGGAGTAATAACACGCTCACCGTTCCATCCCCAGCTACGGAAATCCCCTCCTGGGCCTGAAAGGATTCCGCTGCCAGCCAGTTGTTTCGCCCTTCCGGCCGCTTTATCTGCTCCGGCAGTATCTGTGCCATGTCATAACGAACCAGGGCAATCGCATCATATGCCACCCAGGAACCATCCTTCAGCGTGATGGTCAGCTTATGATCCCCGGCTGGCAAAGCCCCCTGCGGCAATGCCACAAATAATTTCTGGGCTGTCCCGCTGGTGGGTCCCATATATACTTTCCCGGCTCCGGTTTTCAGCCTTTGCGAATAAATCGCCTGGCCATCCAGTTCCACTTCCATCAGCGGCGCCAGCCTCTCATGCACATCCGCCAGCGAAATCGACAAGATCGCTCCCGTCTCGACCGCCGCCGGCAGATGAAATGCAATCACAAACGGGATGGTTTCCCGCCCGCCCCAGCTTACATCCGCCGAATTGGGGTGAATCCCCGGAAACTGGGATGGCTCATTTTTCCCGATGGTATAAACCACCTCCCCCGGAAACTTCTCCTGGAACTGACTGGCCTGCCCCGCCAGGGCAAACTCCCCGCAACTGCCATCCGCCTGACCGATCTGCCAGATCACTTCCGCTGCGGCAGCACCATAAGAAACTCCCGCCAAACAACTTATACATAGTACCCAAATTAACCATACGGACGATTTTCTTTTCAACATGCACAACCTCATTCTTTCTTAATCTAAAACCAATAAACCAATTCCATTTTGACCGATATTTCCATTCACTCAGCCCGCAATACCACTACCTCAGTTCCCCAGGCCGGCAGTTCCTGATTCACTTTCACCATACCCTCCTCAACACGGCAGCCGAGCTGATCGGGTTGATAGGTTCGGGCCGGATCAAGTCCCATTTTTTCAAGCTCCATCCGGCCGTTAATGGTACGCGGCTGATCGGAGAGATTAAACACATTGACCACCACTGCCTGCTGCTCTGGTAACACATGCAGATGAATCTCTTCATTGATGCCGTAGAAATCACCCCGTTTGAAGAAAGACTCCAACTGGCGATACTTTTTCATCGCCGCCAGATGGGCCGCGGTCACCTTCGGGTTGGCGTGGTCGCCGCCAATCCCCAGATGCCGGCACGTAGAGGCGTACCACCAGAGCGAGAGGCAATGTTCATTATCATCGCCTAGGTTGATATGCAGATACAGGGGAACGTTGCAGGCCAGATCATAATAATAGGCGGCGGTACTCAGGCCCGTTTGAATGTTTTTCATCGGTTCCCACATCAGCTCGAAAGCCCAGTTATCATCATAGCTGCCCTCCAGACCATATTTATAATAGACCGGGGTGGCCCGCACATAGGAACCCCCGGCCATCATGTCGTGCATTTCAATCAGGACGTTCGGGAAGCGGCGATGAATGCGGCGGGCTAGATCGACGCAGGCGTCTATGTGGTCTTCATAGGTAAACGGGATCGGGTGGCCGTGGGAAGCATCGACGCAGGGATTGAACCAGGTTCCGTCGAACATCAGGAAAGTAACCCCATCCTGACAGAGGGCCAGCAGCCGTTTCTCTGCTTCATCCAGAAAACTGCGGGAACCCATGCAGATATAAGCACCGTCATCGGCCGGTACCATCTTCGGTTTTTCAGCATCCATGACACTCCCAGTCGGATTCGCCTCATACACCTGCACTTCGTCAAGGCGAGGTGCGTCCCCTGCCGCGGTTTGGTCCAACACAATCCGAATATAGCACACCGGGCGGGGGCTGAATTTCACCTCGTTGACAGTTTGCAGCGGCCGTTGGCTGATATGCGCGACTTGCACATAATCTTCCGTCTGATCGATTTTGTCGCTGACCAGTATGGTATAATCCGTCGCCTGGCGGTCCCGGAACTGTTTTTGCTGGTCATTGCTAAGACAGACCGAATTTATCTCATACATTGCTCCCAGGTCCAGTTGAACCCAGGAGGACTGTTGGTCGGCCACCCAGCTATTCGAATTACCATACCGGCCGTCAATCAGATGCTCCACTTTGTGAATATTATGGCCGGGGATGGTACCGGAGGCAGTGGCCCGGACGCCGTCCAGCCGGGCCAGATTTCGGCGGCCCTCTTTGTATTTCGGTACATTTTCACTGTCCCAAACCATCCTCCGGCAGGAGGCAGGCCATTCGTCCACATTCAAAGGGCCCATGAGCAGGCCGGGATCGGAAGCCCAGGGCGGCATGGGAGTGTGAAGAGAAACGACCAGATTGTATTCCTTTCGGATGCGTTTGACGAAATCGGCAGGATCCCCCAGCCACTCCCTGCCCCAGAGAAAGGAACCGAAGGTGGTGTCCCAGCCGGGATCCAGATACAGCGCCTCACAGGAAAAATCACGGGCCTTGGCGGCCTCCTGCAATACGCGGTCCAGGGTATAGTTGTCCTTGCGGTCATTCCAGGCTCCATTCATATTATAAAGCTGATTCCAGTGTACCGGCGGATTAAAACCGGCGGGGAAACGGCAGTTCTTCTCATCCAGCATAGCACGGTAGGCATAGGCACAATCCTGATAATCACCCGGCACGTACTGATAACGCGTCAGGCCTAATTCCAGGGTTTGGCCGTTTTCGAATCGGTCCAAGGCGGACAAAACCATCGAATCCCTGCAGACACCGCCAAAGCGAAGGCTGGAACCATTCTCCTGAGAAACGGGAGTTAAAAAACTGAAGATCAAATTGTCCTGATTGAAGCTGAAGATCCCAAAGGAACCATCGCCATGCCTGCCGGGTATTTGCCGCGGAGGCCAGCCGCCCACCCGAAAAACCCGGCCTTCCTGCGTGAGAATATGTTCGATGGTGAAATCGTTGCGATACCCCTGCGGGTCCGTGGACCGATGCAGGAAAGGGATCGCCATTAAGTGATCCTGCGCCAAGGACGGCAGAACCTGACCATCCGCATCCGTCACCAGAAGCTGCATCCGGGCCTCAAACGCCTGCAACGAGACCGTAGCACCGGTATGATTGGCAAGCACCATATTCTCTTCGATATAAGGCTTGTTCTTCGGCATGGTATAAATCTGTTCAAAATTTAGTCCCGCCAGTTGACCGATAATCCGGATGGAATTCCCCCGCGATTGAATTTGTATCTGGTCGAGATGGCTAAATTCCTGCCCGCCGCCATTCGTATTCACAACAGCATAATAAACATACGGCCCGTCACTTCGATACTTAGCCGCTTTTTTGTCATACAGCCGAACCTGCACATCCGCCCCAGCAGGGCAGACCTCCAGTTGAAAATAGTCATTCTCCAATATGGCTGTTTGGCCCTCTTTCTCGCCTTTGGCAAACGAATTGCCCATTGCCAAGCAAGTTAAAATTAGGAATGAAAGAAATCGTAAGGATAGTTTTTTTATTATTAGGTACATGCCACAAACTCTCCTTCTACTGCATCCAACACATTAATCAATCAAATTTTCACAAAGAAATTTTATTTATTCAGACCGCAGCACTGCAACTTCCGTTCCCCAGGCCGGCAGTTCCTGATTCACTTTCATTATACCCGCCTCCATCCGGCAGCCGGGCTTATCCGTTTGATAGGACCTGGCTGGGTCCAGTCCCATTTTCCCAACCTCCACCTGACCGCTGATCGAACGGGGCTGATCGAAAAGATTGAAAATATTGACCACCACCGCCTGCTGGTCCGGCAGGACATGCAGGTGAATCTCTTCGTTGATTCCGTAAAAATCACCCCGCTTGAAGAAAGACTCCAACTGGCGATATTTCTTCATAGCGGCCTTATGCACATCCCGCACTTTACCATCCTTGTGGTCTCCGCCTATCCCCAGATGGCGGATCGTGGAGGCATACCACCATAACGATAAAGCGTGCTCATTATCATCATCCAGCTTGATGTGCAGATACAATGGGACATTCGACGCCAGGTTATAATAATATAAACCCAGCGACCATTCCTCCTGAATATTTTTCATCGGCTCCCACATCAGCTCAAAGGCCCAGTTATCATCATAGCTGCCCTTCAGCCCATATTTATAGTACACCGGCGTAACCCGCATCTTATTCCAGCCGATTAACATGTCGTGCATTTCGATCAGGACTTTGGGGAATTGTTTATGCACTCGGCGAGCCATATCTACACAGCTATCGATATGATCTTCATAGGTATAAGGCTGTGGATGACCATGTTCGGCACTCTTGCAGTCCCGATACCAGGTTCCATCAAACATCAGGAAAACCGCCCCATCCGCACAGTTAGCCCACAACCGTCTTTCCGCTTCTTTCCGATACGAAATCGATCCCATGCACATTCGAGAGCCGGAATCCGCATCGGCCAGAAGCGGGGCTGCTTCCAAGTCCTCCCAATCGTCCTGCTGGGATTCATATATTTCCACCTCATCCAGACGCGGCTCCTGGTCGGCTGATGTTTTCCGTATCTCCACTTTAACAAAGCGAGCTTTTACCGGCTCAAAAGTAAGCTCTCGCATCCCCTGCAGCGGCTGATTCTCGATCCGCACTATTTCCTTAAAATCACCTGGCTGATCCGATTTTTCACTGACCAATACCCCATAATCAGACGGCTGGCGATCGTTGTATTCCCCCCTAACGTCATTGCTCAGACAAACGGCGCCGATTTCATAAATCTTTCCCAAATCCACCTGCACCCAGGCTTGGGGAGCATTGGCAACCCAGCTATAATTATTATTGTAATGGTTATCAATAATATTTTCGGGTTTGTGTTGCGGGTACCCGGGAATCGTACCGGAGACAAACACGGTAACCCCGGCTACCAAAGCCAGATTTCTTCGCCGGTCTTTCACCAGCGGCACATCTCCTCGCCGATCGACCATCCGATGTGTGGAGGCAGGCCATTCATCCAGGCTGGAGGGCCCCATAATCAATCCCAAATCAGAAGACCAGGGAGCCACCGGGCAATGAAGAGAAACACGAAGACCATACTCCTTGCGAATGTGCTCCATAAAATCCTTCCGGTTTCCCAGCCAATCCGAACCCCAGAGAAAGGAGCCAAACGTGGTATCCCAACCCGGATCCAGATATAAAGCCTCGCAGGAATATTCGCAGGCCTTTTCCGCCTCCTTATGAATTCTTTCTAAGGTATAATCCTTGATGCGATTATTCCAGGCATCCACCATGTTGTAGAGCTGGTTCCAATGCACCAGCGGATTATAATCCGCGGGGAAACGGCAGCCTTTCTCGTCCAGCATGGCCCGATAGGCATATGCCCCGTCATTATAATCACCGGATATATGCTGGTAACGGATGAGTCCCAGATTCATCACAGCGCCGCTTTCGATCCGTTCCAGAGCGGATAAAGACAGGTTATCTTTAAATACACCGCCAAATTTGAGGTAACATGCATCCTCCCTTTTAACCGGTGTCAACATACTCAAAAGCATATTATCCTGATTGAAGCTGAAGATCCCAAAAAGGTTCTGATCCCGTTTCCAGATCCAGGAATCCGCCAGATAATGCTCACTGGGAATCCTGGTTTTGGGCCAACTTTCAACAGAAAAAGAAAATCCCGGATGGGTGAGAAGATAATTTATGTCATAATCATGCCGAAATCCTTTGGGATCGGAAATCC
Source organism: Planctomycetota bacterium (assembly GCA_022705365.1). Classification (GTDB taxonomy): domain Bacteria; phylum Planctomycetota; class Phycisphaerae; order Sedimentisphaerales; family SM23-30; genus JAKJEP01. The sequence goes on from JAKJEP010000009.1 coordinate 15,793, forward strand.
GATGAAGAAAAGGTAACGCCATAAACCGGTCCCGGGCCAAGGAGTCCAGTACCTTTCCGCCAGCCTCTGCCACTTTGATTTGCATCCTCGATTCAAACTCACGAAAACTTATGGTGGAACCGGTTTGGTTGGTAATCTGAATTTGTTCCTCCATATAAGGTTTATCCTGCGGCAATCGGAAGGTTTGCTCATATTTCAGGCCGGCCAGCCGCCCGGTAACATGAATCCGGTCGCCCTGGGATTGGATTTTCACACCCTCCAACCGGGAATATGCTTCTTCGCCGTTTTCGTGCGTGCGAATGGCCCGATAGATATATGGACCATCACAACGATACAGATTCGCCTGCTTGTCATAGAAACGGACAATCACCTCAGAACCATCTTCGAATACTTCCAGGGTAAAATTTTCGTTCGAGGCTTTACTGCCGGCAGCCCCTGTCATCCCCGGAGCCGTCACCAGCAGAAACAACCACACCAAAACACTGACAATACGATCTTTATTGGATAACAATGTTCTGTCCTTAATGAACCTGTTTATTTATGATAGATTCCAGCCGAAAAGTATCTTCTTTTTTCTCAGCTTAAAGAATTCCCGAACGCCATAATCACCGTCGCGACAATCAAAATCACAATCGCCAGATAAATTTGCGTGCGCGGCCTGCCGCTCACGCCCCGCCATTCCCCGCTGAGAAAACCAAGCCCCTGCGCCCCCAGCATCATCGTGGACTGCTGGATACCAAAACCGACCGAAGCACCCAGCACTCCCAGACACAGCATCCCTTTGCCCAGCAGAGCGCTGGGAATAAAAAACAACAGGCCGTATAGTAGCGATAATCCAATTTCCCGTCCGCTCCTGGCTAGAACGCCCCAGCTTTTATTTTTGCTCATCAGATAGGCCGGATACAGGGCATTTACCAGTGCCGCTCCCGGCAAAACCACCGCCCAGACCGCAATACTAGCCGGGTAAGGCTTGGCACCATGGTCCAGCATCACCCGGATGATAGAATCCTGACTATAGGCAAAGGCAAAACTCCATCCGGTGGATAGCGCCCCCGCCAAAACCACCATAATCAAACCCACGAAAAAACCTCCTGGATGCCGGGCTTGGGTCTGCTGGGCTTTCTCGCGGCCAAAACCGGAAAGAGAGGCAAAATACACTCCCACCAGCATCACCGCCACACCGCACAACACGGTAATCCCGGCTTTGGAGTTCAGTTCCGGCGCCTGGGCAAACGCACCGGAGGCCTTGATAATCATCGGAACCACCACTCCCACGCAGGAAGCCACCCCTACCAAAATCCCATAGGTCAGACTCACCCCAATCCGCACAAAACAAAGCAGTGCCAACACCTGGGCAATCCCCCAGCAAAGAGAAAACAAATTGGCTTTCACCAGCAAAAGGGAATCAAGCTGGCGCAAAGCGGAAAACACATTCGGGCACAGAATCAGGGTAATAATCCACGGAATCACAATCAAGGAAAACAACATGGAAACAAACGCAAAATGCTCATACCGGAATTCCCGCATGAGTTTCAAAGGCCACGGGCTGGTGCCCATCACTACCCCCGCTAAAACCGTCAGAACGATCCCCGTGATTACCGCATCTTGCATGGCTGCACTCCTTGACCAGCATGGCAGGTCATTCGCCTGTTAAATCTTTTATCCGCCCGCGGCAGACATTTATTTTTTTGCTATTTGCTTTTTACGATTTTTATTATACTCCGCTGTACGCATCGAATCCTCCATCGATCGCAATTACCGAACCGGTGGTAAAAGAGGACGAATCGCTCAGCAGCCACAAAACCGCACTGACAAATTCCTCCGGTTCGCCAAACCGGTTTTGCGGAACGCTGGCCAGGATTTTCTTTGCGCGTTCCGTTTTTTCGTTTTTCGCATCAATCAGCAGAAACCGGTTCTGTTCCGCCAGGCAAAAACCCGGCGCAATACAGTTTACCCGGATTCCCTTCGAATAGTTCTGGCACATATGTACCGCCAGCCAGGCCGTAAAATTCACCACCGCCGCTTTGGCCGCCGAATACGAAATCACCCGCGTCAGCGGCCTCAGTCCCGCCACCGAGGCAATATTCAGGATCGATCCCCGCTCCTGCTTGATTATTTCCCGGCCGAATACCTGGCAGGCCATTATCGTCCCTAGAATATTCAAATCAAACACCGATTGGATCGCCTCCGCCGTCAGATCAAAGAAGGTCAGCGTCTCGGAAGTAATCGCATTACTCCGGCCGCCGCCCGCCCCGTTGATCAAACAGTCGATCCGGCCGTAGTAACTGATAATTGCCTCCCGCGCCTCTTCCAGGGAACCCCGGTCCTGCACATCCGCTTTCAAGGCAATAGCGCAGTTGCCTTCTTTCAGAATCGAACTGGCCGCCTTCAGCGCCTTGTCCGAATCGATATCCAGAACCGCCACCCGCGCACCGGCCCGGGCCGCGCCGCCGGCCATCGCTCCGGCCAGACAGCCCCCCCCGCCGGTAACCACCACCACCTTGTCTTTCAGCGAAAACATATTTTCCAAAAATGTATTTACCATAGCTTCAGTTCATTTCCTTGCTGACTGTGCTCAGCACATCTGCTCCTTTGGGTCCTACCGCCACATTATCCTCCACCCGCATCCCGCCGAATCCCGGTATATAAATCCCCGGCTCCACCGATGTAATCATCCCCTCCCGCAAAAGCTGCTCATTCGACGGGTGCAGCAGCGGAGGAAACTCGTGATACCGCCAGCCCACCCCATGTCCGGTTACATGAATAAAATACTCGCCATAGCCCGCGCCTTCGATAATCTTCCGAGCTGCCTGATCCACTTCGCTCATCTTCACCCCAACCCGAATCCGCTCGATGGCCGCCAGTTGGGCCGTTAAAACCACATTATAAACTTCCCGCTGTTTCTGATTCGCCCCGCCGGCCACCAGCACCCGGGTATTATCCGCCCAGTACCCATCCGCCACCACCCCCAGTTCCAGCAGTACAATATCCCCCTTTGCAAACGGACGGTTCGTCGTAATCTCAAAGGGCCGCCACCCCCGCTCGGTCCCCGCCCCCGAAGAAACCTGGGCAAACGCCCGCGCCGACCGCATCCCCTTATAACCGCTGCCGCGAATCGCTATCTCGCTATTGACCTGGGCCGCCAGTTCGATCTCCGTCATCCCCACCCGCAGATTCTCGCGAAACCATGCCAAACCAAAACCCGCAATCTCGTTGGCAATCCGGAATTTTTCCACCTCTGCCGGCGTTTTGCAAAGCCGCAGGCTGTTTATAAACTCCGTCGCATCTTCCAGCTTCGCCCCCGGCAGCGCCTGCATTACCAACTCCCGGCTGGCCCGAACCGGCACACTGGGTTCGCCCAGATTCAACGGCGGGGCAATCCCTTCAAAATTTTCTTCGATACCTATCTTCCCTTTGGCAATGCCGAACCGGGTGCAGATACTTTTTATCGAGTCCCGTACCTGCTCCCCTACATCCGGGGCTTTGAGATGCGCCCATTCATAGGCAGCAAAATCCGTAATCCCATCCGCCTCCGCTTCGGCGGTTTCACAAGCCGGTATAATCAGGCAGCTCTGCCCTTCCCGGCTCACCACAATCCACGTAGTCCCGCTCAATGGCCACCAGCCCGACAAAAACAGCACATTCTCCGGCAGCCGGCAGATCAGGCCGTCCCAGTGGTGTTCCGTCATCGCTTCCCGGATCCGTTGGATTCTTTTGGCATCAACCGGCACTCTTATTCCTCCCAGTACGCGGCGCCGGGCAGGCTGCCGTCCATGCGATAACCCCCATCCATCACCAGCGTCTCGCCCGTCATGTACCGGCTGTCATCGCTGGCCAGAAAAACCACGCCCCGCGCGATCCACTCCGGCTGGGCGATCTCTTTCATCGGCACCCGTTTAAACAGGGCATCTACCACCGGCTTGGTGTACATCGGGGTCGTCAGCTCACTGTAAGTAGCCCCCGGCTCGATGCAGTTTACATTAATTTTATGAGGCGCCAGTTCCGTCGCCAGCGTCCGGCTAAAAGCCTCGATCGCCCCCTTGGCCGCCGTGTAAGCGGAACAATTCGGCTCACTGATCATCGCGTGGATGCTGGAGAAATTCACAATCCGGCCGCCCTTGCCCTGTTTGATCATCTGCTTGGCCGCTTCCCGGCAGCAGATCACCACGCTCGTGCAGTTGTTCCGCATAATTTCTTCATATTCTTCCGTCGTCATCTCCACGACCGGCCGCTGCAGAATCTTCGCCGCGTTATTCACCAGAATGTCAATCCGCCCGAATTTTTCCACCGTCTTTTTCACTAACGCGATGATCTGTTCTTCCTTCCGCACATCTGTCGGCACACAGATCACTTCCATCCCCGTTTCTTTGGCAATCTCTTTGGCGGTCTTCTCCCCCACCTCCGGCCGCAATTCCCCGATTACCACCTTCGCCCCTTCTTTGGCAAACTCACTCGCCACCGCCTTGCCAATTCCCGCCCCGGCTCCCGTTACAATCGCCACCTTGTTTTCCAGCAAATGTGCTTTTGCCATTTTTTTCGCCTTTCTGGTTAAAAAGTTCCATTCTCCGGCGGCCAACCCGGCCGCCTGTTTCCCTGAATTTTTACTTCTGCGCCTCTTCCAGCAATGCCTTCATATTCTTTAATACATTTTCCTTCGTATGCGCAATATGCGTTTTCAGGCATTCAAGGGCGGCCGACTTATCTTCCGATAACACCGCACCAATAATCTCCACATGTTCCGTCAATGCCAGCCGCGCCCGGTCCTGATAATTCGCCTCCTTGAACCGGAACACTTCAATCCGCGCTCGCAGATTCTCCAGCATCTCCTCCAGATTCGGACATCCGGAATCCTGGGCTATCATATTGTGCAGTTGCGTGTCCAGCTTAATCTCCTTCGCCAGCATCTGTTCGGTATCCAGAGCGAGGCATTCTTCAAACTTTTTCTTCAGCGTATGCAATTGCCGGCGATCCATCTTCTCAAACGAATATTCCAGCGCCATGCACTCCAGCCGCTTGCGGATTTCATAGATCTCGTCGATCTCTTCCATATTCATGTCTTTGACATAACAGCCGCTGCGGGGCACCAGCACCACCAGCTTGTCTTCCGCCAGCCGCTTCAGCGCCTCCCGGACCGGCGCCCGGCTGATCCCCATCGTGTTGGCCACTGTGATCTCCGTTATCGCCGCACCGGGCTTCAGCTTCCCGGAGATAATATTTTTATAAATCGCCTGATATACGATCTCCGACAGACTGTTATCTATTTTCTTTATCTTGGGCAATTGCATAACTTCTTCATACCTCATGTAAGTCCATTATTGTCGACAATCTACTATTTGTCAAGACTATTGTTGACAAAATTCAATACTGGTCGTTCATTATAACGATTCTCCGCCGGAAAACAACCAGCGGAAAATCCTAACTAAAATTCAAATAAGAAGTTATCTTCCGCAGGCCTTTACGTATATAGGTTGAGGACAGATAGCGACCAGAACGAAGAAGGCGGGCGAAAAGACCGCTGAAAACCAAAAGCCTGTGAGATATGCGAGCTAGATACACCATAGCCGGAATCATTCGTATTATACCCGCCTTGCCTTTGCCATTTAGCCCTTGCCTGGCGAACATATTCCTGTTGATTATCAACAGTACCATGCCATGCTAAAAATCACGTAATACCTTATATATTAATTACATACATATCGTATCATGCCGGATTTGAAAAATAATATAGTAAATATTTGCATTTTTTTATTTTTCCCCTTGACACAAGGTCGATTGTCGACGATAATGAAGAAAGATGAATGGATCTTGGTTGTCATCAAATATCAAATATTCGGATGTATGGTTGTCTTGGTACATTAGTTCAGAATCGTCACAATTTCGTGACGCGGAAATGGCTGGAATGCTTTATGTGCGTGTTATCCTGTTTGAAAACCGATGGGGGTTGAAAGAAAGGAGATGGAAACGGCAAATTAATCGCAGCAGTGGTGTATGTTTTTTGTTGTGTTTTTTGGTTTGTATTGTGTGTTTTTGAAACCTTTGGAGGAAATGAAAATGAAGAAGTTTTTAGCTGTAGCAATGTGTATGGTTTTGGTAACTATCTCTGTCAGCCAGGCGACCTACACCGATATTACCTTTGTAACCGGTAATATCGCCCCGACCGGCACCATGACCAACTACGGTGGCGCTGCGTACCATCCGGCCCTTCCCGGCTGTACTGTAGCAAACATGAATCGGCCTGGCACCACCGGCAACGGAGAAGTATCCGTTCCCGTATGGACGCCGGAGGGTGGTGGTGCTGACAATGAACTGTTAATCTGGAATGATGGCACTCCGGATGAACAGCAGGTTATGCGCCTGACTTTCCCCACACCGGTTGATCTGAAAGAACTCGGTTTCGTTGCCTGTTTTGCTATTGGCGAGGGTGGTGATCGTTTAGGCAATGCCCCCTCTTTCCGGATTAATGAGGGTGCCTGGATGGTCTTTGGTGATCCTGCTTATAGCGGTTGGTTTGCTTCTGGCGACGTCGTTAGCACGTGGGATTACGCAGGTATAACCGGCAACTTCACTGATGTAGTTACCGTAGATTATCTTTTGGGTGATTGGGTAGGAGGTTATAGCCCGCGGATTGGGGCGATAACAGCCCTGGAAGTGCCCGAACCGCTGACCATCGGTCTGCTCAGCCTGGGCAGCCTGGCCCTGCTGCGGAAACGGAGATAAGCCCTTTGGCGTAGCTAATATCAAAATGTAAATACAGGACGTCCTTTATACCCGTTAGGGGACGTCCTGTATCTTACAAACTCGTTGTATCTGTAACGGAAAATGTGTTCTTTTTATTATGTTGGAGGTTAAAACAATGAAAAAAACTGGTATCTTTCTACTGGTCATGACAATATCCCTTCTAATTGCCATGCCCGCCTCTGCGCTGACGTCCTGGGACCTGAATGCCGACCTGGCGGCCAACGCCGGCTGGAACAAGGTACTTCCCCCCGGCCCCGTCGTCGGCAACTGGAGTATGGGCTGGACCAAAACCGTCGGCAAAATGACCGTATTCGACACCCTGGCCGCTGAAAAGAACACGGTCTGGCATCACCCCCTGCCCGATCCCTTTATACCAGGAGCTTGGGGCGCCGGCGATGGCAGCACCACCCCCCACGGTGCTTTTAGTGATACGCAAAAATGTATGCTGGCCCCGGCCAATTATATTGATCCCGATTATCCGGGTGATCCCAATCACTATTGCGTCTATTCCCAGGTCCTCTGGACATCCCCTGCCACCCTGTCTGAAGCGGTCGTCTCTGGAACCGTTTATGAATCTCTCAGTAGCAAGGTCGATGTCCTGATTGTAAAAATCGACGCCGCCTTGATGGCTGATCCGGAACTGGATCCCACCGGCCATGTCGAAACCCTGTATTCCTATGTCGATGACAATGGCCCTTCTGCCAAGGAATTTCTCCTTCCCCTTTCGGTGCAAATCAATGAAGGGATCGCCCTCCTCATCATTCGCAACCAGACGGAAAACGGTGACAACCGCGGCGCATCCCAGATTGATTTGGTCATCGCGGACGACCCCTGCGCAGCTCAGAACCAATTTAATCCGGCAGACATCAATCATGACTGCCATGTCGATCTGGATGACCTGACCGTTATCATTGCAAGCTGGCTCGACTGCAATGATCCGCAGGATCCGGTGAACTGCCCGGCTGCAATGAATTAATGGAAACCCTTGGTAAACGTAATCTAATTTTCGGAGGTTAAAACCATGAAAAAAATATTTTTATCTGTTTTCTTGATGGCCGTTATGCTGGCGGTCTCTCCCAGCCAGGCCGCTTATGAGGATATCACCTTTGCAACCGGCAATCTCGCCCCCACCGGCATCATGAGTGAGTACGGCGGAGCGGTACCACATCCGGATCTTCCCGGGGCCAGCGTGACCAATTTGAATAAGCCCGGAACCGTCGGCAACGGGGCCTTATCCGTTCCCATGTATGATCAGCCAGGTTTTAATGACAATGAATTATTAATCTGGGCGGACAGCACCACGGATAATCAGCAGATTATGCGTCTGACCTTTCCCGCACCGGTCAACTTGAAAGAAGTCGGCATCATTGCCGATTTTGGCCTGGGCAACTTCCGGGATCGTGTGGGCAAAAATGCCAGGTTCCGCATCAACGGCACCGATCCCAATGATCCCTGGCTTCCCACTGCGCTCCTGGTAAGCGATGTACAGGACTGGTTTGACTATGCCTGTGCCAGGGGTGACTTTCAGAATGTAACCACCGTGGACTTTTGGCTGAGCGATATGGCTGCGAACGATGCTTATAGTCCTCGTATCGGTGCGGTTCTAGCCCTGACGGAAGAGACCCCCACCCCGGATTACTTCGCCGATATCACCTATGTAACCGGTAATATCGCTCCCACCGCTACCATTACCAACTTCGGGAACGGCACCAGCAAAGCTTTGATTGTCGTGGGGGATCCCAATAATCTAATCCTTCCCGGACCTACCGGCAACGGGGAAATATCCGTTCCCGTTTACAATCAGGTAGGTGCCATGGATATCAATGTGATGATCTGGCATGATAATGAAAATTCACCCGACAATCTCCAGGTCCTGCGTCTGAAGTTCCCCGCCCCGGTTAATTTGAAGGAACTGGGGATGTTCTTCACCTTGCCTTTCTTTGGCGGCGGCTTTGACCGTTACGGTATGAACTTGTATGTTGACAAACATGGTAAAACATCGTTCCATAGGAACTGTTGCTGGCGGCGAAGCGAGCGTAGCGCAGCCC